>CAMUGK010000067.1 GCA_947088415.1 uncultured Bacillota bacterium
ACATGGCGCACCTTCAAGAGTTTCTGGGTCTGTAAAACTTGAAAATTCAATAGATTTAATCATCTCTTGCTGCTCATAAAGTTGACGATTGTTTGAAAGAAGTGCATCATAAAAATCTACATAATGCTCGTCGTAAATTTTATGACCTAACTGCAAATTTTGATTGTCAAATTTAAGCCCAGTTATAAGAATAGGATTTTGATTTGTTGGTGTATAAGTTGAACCTTCTTGAATTTCAACTATTGACAAATTATTGTCACAATAATAAGTTTTTTCGTCATGAACAAAAGCATAAACTTTTTGACGCTGTTTAACATGAACAACAAATTTGTTTGGAAAAACTGTTTCAATGTTTATTACTTCAACATAAGGACAAGACTTTTCAATATTTTCCTTATATTTCTTTTTACTTAAAAAGAGAACTGGACTGCCATAAGAAAATTCACCTGCCTCAATAATCTCTTGTGAAGATGACATATTTTCATCAATGCTTGTCCGATAGTCCACCGAAACCGAGTGGAGTGCAAAAAGAGTGAACAAAAGTATAACCAAAACGGCTATGACACCAAAAATACTTCCAAAAATTATCAAAAGTTTTTTCTTCATTCAAATCCTTTTAATATCTGCCCCTATTGACTGCAGTGTTTCTTCAAACTTATAATATCCCCTATCAATAAGTTCAACGTTGCTTATGCTTGTGTAACCTTCTGCAACAAGCCCAGCAAGCACAAGTGAAGCACCACCACGAAGGTCATTTGCAACAACTTCAGCACCATAAAGTTTTTCCCTTCCACGCACAACACATACTCTGTCTCGAAAAGTTATATCTCCACCCATTTTGATAAGCTGTGGAATATGCTTAAATCTTGCTTCAAAAAGATTTTCACAAATCATGCAAGTTCCGTCACTTACACACTGAAGTGCCATAGCTTGTGCTTGTAAGTCGGTAGGAAATCCGGGGTAAACTGCAGTTGAAATCTCGCCAAAGGTTTTAAGTCTTTGATTAGATTTCACAATAATTTTATCATTTTTCTCTTGAATAATGCAAGAAGAATTTAAAAGTTTTGCACATAAAACTTGATTTTCTTGCATCCTTGCACCTTTTAAGGTAATTTCGCCACCACACATTGCACAAGCAATCATGTAAGTGCCAGCAATAATTCGGTCATAAATCGGCGTATATTCACAACCATACAATTTTTCAACCCCTTGAATTTCAATAACACTGCAACCTGCGTTATACACCTTTGCACCGCATAAATTTAAAAAGTTTTGCAGGTCAACCACTTCTGGTTCTTTGGCAGAATTGTAAATTCTTGTTTTCCCCTTAGTTAAAACTGCTGCCATCATTATGTTTTCGGTTGCACCAACACTAGGAAAGTTCAATATAACATCACTTCCCTTCATATTAGAGCCATCACAATATATGTATCCATTTTTTTCAACGACTTTTGCACCTAATGCACGCATTCCTGAAAGATGCAAGTCAATCGGTCTTAACCCAATATCACAACCACCAGGGTATGCGATTTTAACCTTTTTATGCCTTGCTAAAATAGGCCCTAACATAAAAATAGACGCCCTAACCTTATCTGCTAAATAATTTGGAATATCATGTTTGTTTGGACAAGTCATATCTACAACAAGGTCTTGACCACTCCATTCGATACTTCCACCCAGATAAGAAAGAATATCGTTCATAGCTAAAACATCTGTAAACAATGGAATTTTGTTTAATTTAACTTTTCCATTAATTAAGTTACATGCAGAAAGAATTGGCAAGATTGAGTTTTTGGCAGTTTGAATCTCAACTTCTCCAAACAACTTATTGCCACCATTAATAAAGAATTTTGACATAAAACCTCATATATATCTTATGAAAAAACAAGGTTTAAAGTGAATTAAACCTTGTTTTAGATTGCTTTGCAACATTAAGTGCAATGCCGACCGCACCCATAAAAACAGAAACGCTTGTTCCACCACTTGAAATAAATGGAAGTGGAAGTCCTGTTGGCGGAATTGAGCCTGTAACAACTGCAATATTGAGAAGTGTTTGAACACCTATAACAAACCCTACACCACAAGAAAGTAAACAACCAAGCCTATCTTTTGCATTTAGTCCTATTTTTATCAGCATAACAACAAGTGTTAAAAAGACAAGCATTAACAAAATAGTCCCTACAAAACCTACTTCTTCGCCAATAATTGAAAGAATAAAATCGCTTTCGGCAAATGGCAGAAATAGATATTTTTGACGAGAATTGAAAAGTCCAGTTCCAAACCAACCGCCAGAGCCAAGACTATATAATGATTGAATAAGTTGAAATCCTTCGCCTTGTGGAGAAGCCCAAGGGTCAATAAATGCCATTAAACGTTTAAGTCGATAAGGCTCTAAAACAATCAATAGCGGAACAGCCGCTGCCGCAGGAACTGAAAACATAAGAGTGTGCTTTTTGCTTATTCCGCCAATGATAAGCATAAATAAGGTGACAAAACATATGCACATAGTAACACTCATTGACGGCTCTAACATTATTAAAAGGCAAAATATGCCAGCAACCAAAAGAATAGGAAGAAGACCTTTAAAGGTTTTAATTTTGTCATGATTGTCTGCCAAATAACACGCAGAGAAAATTACAAGTGCAAACTTAGCAATTTCAGATGGTTGAATAGAAATCCCTAAAATTGACACCCACCTTTTTGCACCATAACTTTCAACGCCAAGCCCTGGAATAAAAACCATAACAAGCAAAATTATGCTTACAATCACAATAGGAATTTTAAGTTTTGAAAGTTTGTGATAGTCAAAAAAATAGAAAAATCCTAATGCGAAAATGCCTAAAACTACACCCATGATTTGTTTGAATAAAAAGAAATATTGATTGTTGTAGTGATGCATTGCCGAATAGTATGATGCACTATAAACCATGATGCAACCAAAAGTTGCAAGCCCAACAACAAGACAAAAGATGGTAAAAATTCTACCATCAAAATTAAATGTTAGACTATTTAATTTAGTCTTTTTGTGAGACCTTACTTTCGCCAAATAAATACTCCTTAAATTTTAAACCACGGACTGCATAGGAAGAAAATTCATCAAAACTTGCACACGCTGGAGATAAAAGTATGAGCATATTTGCAACTGCACACTCTTTGACATAAACGCAAGCTTCTTTCATGGTTTCAAACAAAATGCAGTCATAGCCGAATTTTAAACCGCTCTCGTAAATCTCTCTTCCTGCTTCGCCAAAACAAACAACTTGTGCTATTGAATAGTTTTTCTTAAAAAATTCGTCAAAGTTTAAATCTTTATTTCTTCCACCCATTAAAAGTAGAATATTGCCACCACTCAAAGCTTGCAGGGCAGATTCAACCGATGGGATATTTGTTGCTTTGCTGTCATCATAAACAAGCGCACCATTAAGTTTGCCTAAAAATTCAAGCCTATGTGCTGGTGGCTTAAATGCCATGATTGCCGATTTGATATATCTTGGCTTAATCTTATTTGCAAGGCAAATTGAAACTGCTGCCAAAACATTTTCAAGATTTTTTTCGCCTAAAAGCGGAATGTCATTTAGAGAAATAATTTTGGTTTTATTATAAAAAATTCCGTTATTTTTAACAAAAACTCCTTTATTTAAGATATTTTTTGAAAAATATAGGTTTTTCTTTGAAATTTTGCTACCACGAGAATATTCATCATCAAAGTTTAAAATAACTTTTTGAGATTTTTTGTTAGATAAAATTTTGCGTTTAACTCTAACATATTCTTCCATACTTCCATGTCTATCTAAGTGGTCTTGTTGAATATTTAAAATACAGGCAGTTGACGCATAAAAAACATGAGAAAGTTCAAGTTGAAAATTGGACACTTCGGTAATATAAAAAGTGTTTTTATCACTTTTTTCACATACACTTGCAACAGGAAGTCCAATGTTTCCACAAACCACACTTTTCTTGCCTGCTTCTTCAAATATTCTGCCAACAAGTGAGGTAACCGTTGTTTTGCCATTTGTTCCAGTAATTCCAATAAACTTGCCCTTGCCATAAATATAGCCAATATCTAGTTCACTAAAAATCGGAGTTTTATTGATGATAAAATGTGAGATTATTTGATTGCCAATAACCTTAATCCCCGGACTTACAACCACCATGTCATAATGATGAAAACAAGGGTCTTTATCAAAATTAAACAAATTGCCAAAACGGTTTTCGTCGTCATAGATGCTTACGCAAAAGCCTTTATTGTGAAGCAGTTTACAAACTGCTTGACCAGACACACCCATTCCATAAACTAAAACCTTTTTGGCAACTTTCATTACACCACCCCTAACGCAAATAGATAGCCAATTAAACAGGCAAATCCTGTTGCTATCGTCACTACTATATATATTGCGACAATGCGGTTTTCATGCACACCAAGTTTTTCAAAATGATGATGAAGTGGCGCCATTTTAAATATTCTTTTGTGTGTGCGTTTGTAATGCAAAACTTGCAATATGTCTGACAAGGCAGTCAATACATACAAAATTCCTAAAATCGGCAAAATAAGTTCGGTCTTTGAAAAAACTGCAACCCCTGCAATAAATCCGCCAAGCGCAAGCGACCCAGTATCTCCCATAAAAATTTTGGCAGGAAAACCATTGAATAAAATAAAACTTAAAAGTCCGCCAACCATTGCAAAACATAAAAGTGCGATGTTAGAATTGCTTCCCCCAAGCAATGCTAATATCACTCCCATAAAAATAAGATAGACAAGACTTACACCACTGCAAAGCCCGTCCAAACCGTCTAAAAGATTGACTGAGTTTGTAACCGCCACAAAAAAGAAGACAATAAAAGGAATTATAAATACGCCAAGGTCAAGATTAAGCCCAAAAAAGTTTAAATTACTGCCTACATTAAAATAAACATAAAAGGCAATGACAAGCGAAATACCAACTTGTCCAATTATTTTTTGATAAGGTTTTAACCCTTCGTTTTGATGAAATTTAATTTTAATAAAATCATCTAGAAAACCTAAAAGACCATAAAACAGCATTATTAAAAGAATAAGCAAAC
>CAMUGK010000068.1 GCA_947088415.1 uncultured Bacillota bacterium
TAAATTCGTCTTTTATTTTTTATTTAATTTTAAGACAAACTCATTTGACACTTGCGTTGAACCTGTCAACACCTCGCCTGAGCCATGAACATTTGGCTCAATGTCGCCGACAACCACTCTAAAAGTTAAATTAATTTTCTCACCGCTATTAAAAAGCAGTGTTTTTGTTAATGCTTGGTCGAAAGTTTCAAACTTTTCGGTGTTTGGTTTATTATCTGCAGACGCAAGAAGTGTTGTCAGAGAATACCACCTATCTTTTTCGCCAAAAGCAATACTTTTTTTATCTTGACCTTCATGCCAAATAATTACATTATCTATTTTTTTATCACATTTAACTTGAATATCTGTACCTTTCTTTTCAATACGTTTATCTTCTTGATAAGAGATTCTAATGCCATAATTATCACTCCCTGCACTGGTGATTTCAGAAATTGAAACCGCCCTAATTTCTGTTGCACTTTCACATGCAAAAAAGACAAATACAGATAGTAACATACAAATTGACAAAGTTAAAGTTCCAAATATTTTTTTCATAATTCCCCCGTTTTGAGAAAATTATTGACTGAAAAAGAAAATTTAATCACAAATTTTAATCTTGACAAAGTTAAATTTAATGTTATAATATTTTTAGGAGAAAAATATGGAACGAATTGGCTATTATTTTAAAAATGCTTTGGCTTTAAAGTCTGGCATAAGTAATATTGATTTTTGTGAAGGTAAAATTTTGCATTTTAGAGAAAAAGATTATGTTGAAAATTTGAAAAACACTATTCAACCAATTTGTGCAGGCATTTTGATGACAAAGTCTGGCAAAATTTTGACTATTCAAAAAGATGACAATTCTATTGGCCAAAATTCTCTAGAAAAGCATAAAACACTTCTTTTTGTTGGTGGACATCTAAATTATCTTGACCGAGATTACAATGCAAGTAACACATTTTTAAATGGTGCAAGGCGTGAAATCAAAGAAGAACTTGGATTAGATATTTTCTTGAACTGCGAAGAAGTTTTAAAATCTTTTATTGTTTACATACCATCGTCACAAAAAACTGCTAAGCATCTTGGAGTTATGCATACTTTACTACTTGACGATGAATTTCAACCAAGTTTTTGCGAAGGCAAGGCAAATTTTATTGATATAGACAAGGCTTTAAAATTAGATAATCTTGAAGATTGGTCAAAAAGTATAGCACAAGAAATAGCTATTTAAAAAAGATTGCATATAAGCAATCTTTTTTTAACAAAATGCGTTTTCAATATGATTGATTTGGTCGCCAATAACTTCAACAACATCAAAGCGAACATCACTTTCCATCAAGCCATTAATTTTAAGATAGGCAATGGCTGTATTTCGCACTTTGCGTTGTTTGTCACGTGAGACAAACTCGCTTGGTCGACCAAACTTATCGTTCATGCGTGCTTTAACTTCGACAAAAACTATATAACTTTTTTTCTTGGCAATAATATCTATCTCGCCAAGCTTATTTTTATAATTTGTAGTTATTATATTATAACCATTATTTTCTAAATATTCACGTGCAAGGCGTTCGCCTACAAAACCTTCAACATAACCTTTTAAACTCATAAAAACCTCATTTTTTCTCTTCTTTTCTTAATAGAAAAGGGAACCAGATGTTCCACGACTAGAAGAATAAGCTCTATTCTTCTTAAAACTGGTGCATAATGCACCCAAAAGAACACTAATTTTATTTTGAAAAATAAGCAAAAGTTAACGATTTTTGTTTTTCGTTAGAAAAATGAAAATCGTTTATATCTCTTTTGCTTCTTTTCTTGCAAGAAAAGAAGATAATAAATAATTAATCAAGTGTTATTTTACCAATTCGACCTTTTCTGAAATCGTCAATTACAGCCGAAGAAGCACGGTCTATATCTAGTTCGCCTTTTCCTAAAACAAAACCTCTAAACTTTGCAATATCTTCCAAAGTGATTGCCCCCTTATATCGATTTTCAAGCAAACTTGGATATAATCGTTGTAATAAAATTAAAAGTTCGGTTGCAAGTTCGGTTTCTTCCAAAATTTCATCTTTAATACTACCTAAATATGCCAGTTTTTTTGCAATTTCTTGATCTGCAAGATTTGGATAAAGTGTTCCCGGAGTGTCACAAAGCTCAACGTTGTCGCCGATGTTAAGCCATTGCAAACCTTTTGTAACACCAGGTCTATCGCCTGTCACCGCCTTAGCTTTCCCGCAAAGATTGTTTACAAGTGTGCTTTTGCCACAATTTGGCACACCAACAACGACAGCACGAATTGTTGTTTTGACACCTTTTGCTTTATATTTTTGTATTTTTTCTTTTGCGAGATTATTAAGTTTTTGTCTTATCAATTTTCCCGCACCCGACATTGTGCTATTCAACTTAATTGCGTCCCTGCCTTCGCCTCTAAGTTTAGGTAGGATTTTCTCTACCTTTTCTTCGTCAGCCAAATCAATTTTATTAACCACATACAAAATTGGTTTGTTTTGAGCTAATGTAGACAGGCTTGGATTAAGGCATGACAAAGGTGCACGTCCATCAAGCACATAGACGACAACATCCACATTAACTAACAGTTTTTTAATTTCACCCAAGGCTTTCGTCATATGCCCAGGAAACCAATTAATCTTCATGCCTATTTCCTTTTATTTTTCTTTTTACTTTTCATAAATTAAGAAATTGCTCTTTAATACAAAGCATATCCCTTTTTTAGCAGATAACTTTCCAATGTCTCATCCTTTTCCAGAATAATTTTAGGATGACTATTGTCCTTCAGCGCATTAATATATTTTTTATGTGCTTTTATAACATGCGCTATCCACTCTTCATTATTTCCTCGTTGCACATATCTATCTTTATATAATTTAAAAGCCTCTTCAGAAGGATAACAAATTATATAGTCTATTGAATTCTCTTCATATAATGGCAACATTTCAAGTTTTAGCCAAATTAAAACCACATCATATTTTTTTACACTATCTTTAATTGCATCAATATAGTTTTGAGGAAACTCTTTATTTAAAGCTCGTTCTTTTGTTCCCTTAAGTTTTTCATAATCTCTTATTGAAATATTAGAGTAATCATATACAAACTTACTACTCTCTAAATCAATAACATTTTTATATTTATTCGCCAAATATGTTTTTCCGATACCAGCAAAACCTGCTATAATTAATTTCTTTTGCATACAGTCTCCTTTTATAACACATTTTAAGTTAATTTATATCAATATTTTTCAACAAATCTGGTCGAACTTTTTTTGTCTTTTCGATGGCTTTTTGCTGACGCCATTTTTTGATTTCGGCATGATTGCCTGAAAACAAAACTTCTGGTACTTCCAACCCTTTAAACTTTTGTGGACGTGTGTATTGTGGATATTCAAGTAAGCCATTTGAAAAACTTTCTTCATCCAAACTCTCGCTTGTGATTACTCCTGGGACAAATCTTGAAAGACAATCAATGATGGTCATAGTTGGAAGCTCCCCACCCGTCAAAACATAATCGCCAACAGAAATTTCTTGAACTTTGAAAAGGTCGACAATTCTTTGGTCAATACCTTCATAATGTCCACAAATAAATATCAAATGTTTTTTAGTTGAAAGTTCTTTTGCGACTTCTGGGCTTAAAGGTTTGCCACTTGGAGACGCAAAAATTATTGTGCTATTACGTTTTTTAACCGCTTTAACAGCATCATAAATTGGCTGAACACTCATAAGCATGCCTGCTCCACCACCAAATGGAGTATCGTCGCATTTTTTATGTTTATCTTTGGTGTAGTCGCGAATATTATGAAATTTTATCTCTAAAAGTCCTTTATCTTTGGCTCTTTTCAATATGGAAGCATCTAGTGCCGAAAAAGCTTCTGGGAATAACGTTAAAATATCTATTTTCATACTTTAACCTCCTCAAATTTTTCTCTATCCACCACCAAAGTGTCGCCTTGTTTTAAAAATACGTCTTTTAAAAATGGGGCTTGGACAGTTCTTCCTTCACTTTCTATAATAAAATTATCTGTTGCCCCATAATTTTCAACATCAAGAATTTGACCGACAAGTTCGCCATTTGTGTCATACAACACCATGCCTATAAGGTCATCAAGCAAAAATTCATAGTCGTCTTTTTTTTCTTCCAACAACTCTTTTTCAATCTTTAATTGTTTATTACGTAGAGCTTCAGCTTCATTACGAGTGTTTATACCTTTCAAAGTTATGTATAAAAAGCCTTGACGGAAAGAAATACGCATGATTTCATAATCCTTTCCCTCAATGCTAACTTCTTTTAAATTATCAAAAACAGCAAGGACATTAGTAAGAGGCATTGCTTTAACCTCCCCTTTAATGCCTTGCGGTTTGACAATTTTTGCTATTGGCAAAAGCATTTATTCACCAAATCTAACGAAAGTTTTTTTACCTTCGCGTGGAGTTCCAGCTTTTACAATTGAACGAATGCTTTGAGCAATTTTTCCGCCCTTACCAATAATTCTGCCCATATCTTCAGAAGCGACAAAAACATGAATCACATTTCCGTCTTCTTCTTCAGTTAAGGTCACTTTTACACTGTTTTCGTCAGTTACAAGACTTTTAACAATGTATTCAACGAGTTCTTTCATAAATTAAATACCTCTTTTTTAATTATTTAATAATTCCGCTTTTTACAAGAAGTTGTTTTGCTGTTTCAGTTGGTGTAGCGCCATTTTTAAGCCATTTTGTAGCCTTATCAGCGTCAATCTTGATTTCAGCAGGGTTTGTAAGTGGGTTGTAAGTTCCGATTACATCGATAAACTTACCATCTCTTGGACTGCGTGAATCAGCAACGATAACTCTGTAGAAAGGTGCTTTTTTGTCACCCATTCTTGTAAGTCTGATTTTAACTGCCATTGTAATTTTCTCCTTTTTGTATAATTTTTAATTAATCTTCTTTTCTTTATAGAAAAGAAGCAAAAGAACACCTAACGATTTTTATTTTTCTTCAAAAAAGTAAAAATCGTTGACTTTTTCTTACTTTTAAATCATTAATCATAAGAAA
>CAMUGK010000069.1 GCA_947088415.1 uncultured Bacillota bacterium
ATTGTTGGAATAATGTCAAAAATATTTCCGCTAAATTCATGCCATTCATCTTCAATTGCATTTGAATATTGTTTGCCATTTATAAGTAAATCTATCCTTGCATTTTGCCCAAAAATAGTTATTCCATTTTCAACTCTATTTTTTATATAAATTAATGTATTTGCAGGTGCATAATCTTCTTGCCCAATTTGACCTTTTTGTGGAGTATTTTGAGAAAAAGTAACATTTCCACCGTCGCTAAAGACTGAAGCTTCAACACTTTCAAGACTTTCTTTAACCTTAAAAGTGAATGTCTGGGTATAGCCATTATCTAAAGAGATTTTATATTCGCCATAACCTTTTTCTATTGCTTTTCCACGAACAAACATTGATAAGAAATATTTGCCATCTTTGAATACGCAACCATTATTTTTAAACTCAACAACATCAGAGCCATTTCCTGTGAAACTAAAGGAAATAGAAGAAAACTTGGCATTTGCATAAATGCCTTCAAAAAGATAAAAGTCGTCTGAAAGAGCAACATAAACATCATGGACATCAAATTCAGGGTCTGAATAATCAAGTTGATTTACACCTTCAACTATTTTGAATGGTATATTATATTCAATTGAATTTTTATCTAAAAGTGTATAATTTAATTTTAAATTGATATATTCTGTAAGATTGTCTTCGGTAAGAGTAGATGGCGTTTTTCCCCTAAAGTAAAGTGGCTCATCAAGAGTATCAATTGGGACTTTCAATTCGGTCAGCATGTTTGAAAGGTCTCGATATGTAACTCCTTTATATTGCATTTCAACTTTTTGTGGATTGAAAGTGACTTCTAAATTATCAAAAGCTCCGTCATTTGGTGAATAAGTTACATCAAATCTTTGCCAGCCACTATTGCCAAAATATTTATTATAAAATTCATAAGGTCTATTTCCGTCTTGATTTTTGCCATTTACCAAAATATTTTCAGGCTCATATAAAACCTTAACAGGAATAGACAATGTGTATTTAACATTTGGGTCAGTTGAATCTTTAAAGCCTTTATAATAGAAATAGATTTTTAAATATCCTGAAAGAGAAGTTGTTGAAAGATTTGTTATTTCAAAAGTATGTTCAGTAAAACCATTGAGATTGTCTACAACAGGTTTTTTGTGAACAAGGTTTAAAAATTCATAACTATTGCCCTGTTCTGTCATGGTTGGAAGACTATAGCCCACTTCAACCATATCACTTGTTGTTGGGAAATTTACTACAAGCGAAACCTGAGAATAATCTATATAATTATTGCCAAAAATTACATATTTATTTGGAACAATAACAATCTCTTTATTAGAAAAAGGTTCTGGACGAGAACTATCAAAATAATAACTATATTCAATTTCCTTGTTCTTTAAATTTTTAAGATAAGCAAAATCTCTTTGAACAAAATAGCGTCTATTCATATTATCTTGATAAACTGCCAAGAAAGTGAACTTATCGCCAAGTCCGATTGCCCTTGGAGTGCCATGAATAGTATAACTATCAGAATCCGATTTTTCAACACTAATAAATGAAAGTGGAATATTATTTAATGTTGGGTCTGGAGCATTCTGTGGGGTTGCTAAAGTGAAAAGTTTTCCTTCTTTATCTTCAAAAAGCAGATATTCATTGTTAGAATGAGCAAAAACCGAAACCTTGACAAAATTTTTTATAAATTTCCCTTCGCTTTGCACATCTTCCAATGTAAGTTTTGCTCCATCTGGTGCAGTCAAACCATAAAAATAAAAATCAATATTTCGATTTGTAGCATCATCACTTAATTTAAAGTCGTCTACAGATGGAGTTAACACTGTTGTTTCTGTAACATACAAATTGTTAGTATTGTTTGAGATAAAATCTGAATAAGACCTAACTTTGATTCCAACTTCACAAGATTTAGTTCCATCAAAAGATGTAACTCGCAAAACTCCTTCTCCGCCAGGGGCTTTACCTTTAACTAAAACTTTAGTTATTCCATTTTGACTTTGGTCTGCTTCATATTCAAAACAACCAGTAAGACCATAATTTGGTTCAAAATTAAGTTTTCCATTCATACCTTTCGTAAAATTGTTTATAGTGAAAGTTATAGCAACTTCTTCTTCTGGGTCAATAGTTATATTATTGCCAACGCTTGAAGAAATTGATGTTTTTGAATAGTCAATTTCGCCACAACCAACAAAAAGGAAGCCTGTCAAAACAAGCATAAAACTACATATAAATAATGACCATTTCTTTAGTTTAGTCAAGTTTAAACTCTTCCTTTTTTTTAATTTTTTATTTAAACATTGTTACAACATAATCTAATGGGTGAATTTGCACCATTGTTCTTGCCGATGGTGCTGTGATTACAAACGCCTGACCAACGGACGCAGTAACAATAGCGTTTTGTTCTTCTTCATTAATACCACCCGAGTTTTTATAAAGTTCAATAAGTTCGTTTACGTCATTTGGTGCAAGCGAAAATATTAATGAGTATTGACACGCGTTGATAACAGCTGTTGCTTGACGTCTACTCTCTTCCGAGCCAATAAAGTCGTTAAGGTTTTGTGTTGCAACAATCTGCATTCCGCCATACTTACGAATACGTTTAGCCATACTTGCCATAAAGTTTAAAGCAATAGGATATTTAGGATTGATAAACAAGTGCGCTTCATCAACTGCAATAATAATTTTTCTATTTGTATGATAAAGTGTATTATAATCCTTGTTATTGATAATTTCATTTTCAACAAACTTAAATACCAAAAGCATTTGTGCACTGGTTATTGTTGGGTTGTTTCCAGCAAACAATGATTGGAAGTTAAAGTTAACAAAGTTTTCGTTGGTCTCAATAGAAGTTGGGCCATTCCAAAGGTTACTGTTACGTCCACCTTTTGCAAACTTTCTGACATACGCTTCAACAACACGCAAGTTGTTAAGTAAAAATTCATCTTTTGCTTTTGCCAATCTCTCTGTAATCATCTTGTAAAGGTCATCAAAAATTGGATAATCCTTTGGCTTAAGTTTTGACAAATCTGTTTCTTCATTAATATTGAACTTATTATACAAGTCTTGAACCATAGAGTTCAAAACCTCAAAAGCATCAGAAGGAATACCTTCAAGCACTGTTCTAAAGAATTGTTCCAAGAATTGCAAGTGCTGGTTGAAACTATCATCTTTCTTTTGAACATTAAAGTAACTCTTTTTGCCATCATCGTCATCCTTATCCAAAGCACGAATGATATGAAAAGGATTAATGATACCTTGTAATGATGAGCCGACATCAATCTTCTTTCCTTTAAGACTAAAAGTCAACTTCTCATATTCGTTTTCGGGGTCAAAGATAAATATTTTTGTGTTATCTGCCGCAAAGTTTGCAAGAAGTGCACTTGTCGCATAGGACTTTCCAGAACCAGACTTTCCAATAATCATCATATTGCTGTTAATTCTTTGAGCGTCACGCTTAAAGAAATCTACAAACACTGGATATTCATTGTCGCCAATATAGAAACCATTTTCATCTTGAAGTTCACTTGAAACAAATGGAAATACACCTGCAAGTGAAGAAGTTGGAATGCCTGTGTTATATTCTTTGATATAATCACGTTGAGAAATTCCTGTCGAGATGAAAGCGTCAATTTGACGAGCAAACATTTCACTAAACTTGAAACCACATTGTTTTAAAATTGCCTTAATATCTTTTCTTGCAGAATCTTCACAAGTGATAAATGTGTTAACGTCATAAAGTTGTTGGTTATTGTTTTTAAGTTCAACAAGCAAGTTTCTCAAAGTTTCGATATGTGTTTGAAGTTCAATCTGTGCCGAACTCTTTCCAGTTTTGTAAAGTTTATTTTCCATATCCATTATGGCTTTATCAATTTTGCGTTCTGACTCAAACTTTGGTGCTGGCTTAAATTTCATAACAACTTTGGTTCTGTCCAAAAGGAAGAATGCAGCACCCCATGCATTGGCAACTTGAAGTGGATATTCTTTAATTGCAAAAGTTCTATAATTTCTGCCATCAATATCATACTTGGCAGCCTTGAATTTAATCTTGCTTGGTGTTGCCCAATTTTTATATTCATTGAAAGTGATACCTTCAAGTTCACGTTCGTCAAACTCACGATTATAGTTTGCTCTTAAGAAAACTGCAAGGTCTTGACCATAGAGTCTTTTTGTTGGAATTGGAACAAGTGCTGTTGCAAGAGATGAAGCTATGCCTGCAATTGCATTTTCAAGAGATTCAACATCTTTGTCAAAAACACAGATATAAAAGAAGTCTTTATAAATTTTGTTTTTGCGGTTTTTGTCTTCAAGAAAAGAAACTCTCTCTTCAAAAACAGGTGCTCTTGCATCAACTTCGCCTTGCGTCATTTGACCTTCATACATCATGTCTAAAAGCCTGTCATATTTTTTGTTTTCGTTGTATGTAAAATTGTCAAGCACCATGGCTTTGTTAATTTTAACGATTTCGCAAGTTTGACTTCCGTCAATACGACGAAGTGCATTTGCAAATGATTCAATAACATTGTTTTGGTTGTATTCATTTAAAAGCCCAAACAAAATTGGTTTAACTTCAAGGACTGCACCATAATAGTCGCCATAAGAAATAAATCTGTCTTGATGAATTCCTTCAAAAGGAATTATGTTGTCAATGTTAGGTTTGCCCTTGGTTGGATTTTTTTGATATTTTTTCTTTTGCATTGAAAATCGAACAAGATAAGAAAGTGTAACATAAAGTCTTTCACTGTCTGCAATTTTGAAAAACATTGAAATTGCAAAAATTCCCCAAGCAAGTGCAAGCCAGTAATGAGCCATGCCACCAAAGTTAGCTCCAATTAAAACACCAAAAATAGCGGCTTCTACAAGACCAATAACAAGATCAAGACCGGTAACGCCCTTGACAAATTCAAGTTTAACTTTTGTTCTTCTAGGAATAACTCTAACCACTTTTAACACCTCGAAATAAATAAT
>CAMUGK010000070.1 GCA_947088415.1 uncultured Bacillota bacterium
TTCAAGCAGTATGTATGAAGTGATCTCACTTATGGCAAATTCAAATTATTCAAACATTCCTGTTTATGAAAACGGCACTTTAATAGGGGTGGCAAATGGTCAGAAAATTTTGGATAGTTTGGGGCAATATCTTCTTGCTGGTGGCAAAGCTGACGAATTTTTAAATCATGTTAAGATTGAAGATATGCTTTCAGCGTTAGAAAACTCAAACTATTATGTAATAGAAAATGCAGATGTTACAGTTGAAGAAGCATTAAACTATTTCCACAATAATCCAAAACTGCTTGCAATATTAATCACACAAAATGGAGAAGTAAACCAAAAAACATTGGGTATTGTAACAGGCAGTGATGTTATGAATATGAACAAAATTATGGATTTATATTGATAATTTAAAAATCCACCAGTTAAACTGATGGATTTTTAAGTTGTTCAATTTAATTTTCAAACATGTCGTCAGTGTAGAAATCTGAAATTTTAACGTTTAAGTTGAAACAAACATACATTAGATGTTGAAAAGGCATTTCATAAACTTTTCCACGTATCATTTTTCTCGCATCACGTTTTGAAAGATGAATTAAATTTACAAATTCTTTTTCAGATATGTCGTTAATTTGCAAATATCGTTTAATTCTTAAAGCAACACATTGCATATGCTTTGAAAAATACTCTTTATCACTTTTTTTCATTGATTTTACCTCCTTTAAATATGGCTATCAGCCATATTTTAATTATAAATTGCCTGATAGGCAATTGTAAGCATTTTATGGCTTTTTGCAGTATAATATAAACATGAATAAATTTGCAGAAAGATTGAAATTAGTTTTAAAAGATTTGTGCATGACTCAAAAGGATTTTGCAAACAAAATTGGTATGTCTCAAACTATTGTAAGCAATTATTGTAAAGGTAAAAGAGAGCCTACTCTTGACATTTTGATTTTAATATGTAAAGCGTTAGGGGAGTCTGCTGACTTTTTGCTTTGTTTAAAGGATGAGTAGAATGAATAACTTTTAATTGAAGCATTTAGAGAACTCTCGACTACGCTCGAGATGACGATAGGTTTTTATTAATCAAATACACTTTTTAATATAATTCGCGTTTTTGCTTGACTTTTTTATTTTTTTGGTTATACTTTTCATATATCTTAAATTAAATGCGTTGATGAAAGACAAGGTTTTAAGTGGAGTCTTACAGAGAGTTGTTGGTTGGTGCAAAACAATAAGATGAAGTTTAAAATTATCACTTTCGGAGTTACGGACTGAAAATTAGAGTAAGTCTTGTCGGGGCTTCCCGTTATAGAAGGCGTGGGTGTTTGCCTACAGAAGTTTACAAGTGGTTATAGCCTTTTCAAAGCACGGGGGTCTTGTATCTTCCGTGCTTTTTGGTGCATTATGCACCTTCTATATGCTTCGCACAAACCAAATGTTTAACGTTTATCTATTGGGTGTTTTTAAAAATTCAAATTGTAATTAATTCACCCTCAAGCCTAACGCTTGGCGATTGTCTATAATCTTTAAACTAAAAACAGATTATATTTGGTCAAGGCAAGCCTACCGCTTGTCGGTAACTAGATGTTTAACGTATTTTGAAAAAGTTAAATAATTTTCATTTTAACGCTTTGAAAAATTTGCAAATTAATTTGACGAAGAGATTATTTAAAGCAAATTTGAAAAGCGTTAAAGATAAATTTCTTTTGCTTCTTTTCTTTAAAAGAAAAGAAGATAGAATAAGGAGATAAAAATGAAAAAAGAAAATTCAATGCCAAATTTTGTTGAAATGGAACATGGCGTTCTCAAGTTTTGGGAAGATAATCAATGTTTTCAAAAGCTTCAAAAGCAAAACGCGGGTCATGACCGTTTTAGATTTTTGGACGGCCCAGCAACAGCCAACAATCGTTTGGGCATTCATCACTTTTGGGGCAGAACCTTAAAAGACCTTACTATTCGTTATAATGCACTGAAAGGAAGAGATTGTCAATTTCAAAATGGCTTTGACGGTCAAGGTCTTTGGGTTGAGGTTAATGTTGAAAAAGAACTTGGTCTTAATGGAAAGCCTGAGATTTTAAAGTATGGAATTGACAAATTTACCAATAAGTGTATGGAAAGAGTTAAATTTTTTGGGAAAGAAATAACTAATCAATCCAAACGTATGGGGCAATGGATGGACTGGGAGAACAGTTATTTCACTAATACAGATGAAAACATAACTTCTATTTGGCATTTTTTAAAAATTTGTCACGAAAAAGGGTGGATTGTTAAAAAACATAGACCAATGGTTTGGTGTCCACGTTGTGGAACAAGTTTGAGTGAACATGAAACATCTTCCTCTTATCATGAAGTTGAACATACTGCAATTTATGCTAAATTTCCAGTAAAAAATAAGGATTTTTATATTATCGCTTGGACAACTACGCCTTGGACACTTTCTGCCAATGTGGCACTTGCTGTTAATCCTGAGTTTGACTACGTTAAAGTAGAATTTAATGGCGAAAAACTTGTGTTAGGCAAGGATAGACTCAGACTTTTGAAAGGCGAAGTTAAAGTTTTGGAGACATTTAAAGGAAGTGACCTTGTAGGGCTTGAGTATGAAACTTGTTTTCCAGAACTTAAAGAACAAAATTTTTCACACCGTGTTGTAGCGTGGGATGAGGTTTCAAATGAAGACGGTTCTTGCGTTGTTCATATTGCTCCTGGTTGCGGTATGGAAGACTTTGAACTTGGGCAAAGTTTAGCTCTTCCTGAAATCTGCCCAATCAACGAACAAGGGGTTATGCTTTCAAACACTGGTTTTCTTTCTGGCAAAAAAACAACTGATGTTGTTGACCTTGTTGTAGATAGACTTAAAAAAGATAACAAACTTTTATATGCACATAAGCACAAGCATTCATATCCATATTGTTGGAGATGCAAAACAGATATTGTTTACAAACTTATTGATGCTTGGTTTATTAAGGTTGATGAGATAAGACCGCTTGCACTTAAAGCTATTGATGAAGTTGAATTTAAGCCTGAATACGCAAAGAAGCGTATGATTGATTGGCTTACAAACATGGGCGATTGGAATATTTCAAGAAGTCGTTTTTATGGTCTTCCACTTCCATTTTATGTTTGTGAAAAATGTGGCAAAGTTCATGTTATTGGAAGTAGAGAAGAATTAAAAGCCAAAGCGGTTGACCCTAAAGAAGTAGAGGGTTTGCCAAATATTCATAGGCCTTGGATTGACGAAATTAAAATTAAGTGTGATTGCGGTCAAGAGCTTTCTCGTATTCCAGAAGTTGGCGATGTATGGCTTGATGCTGGTATTACTCCTTTCTCAACTAAGAAATATTTTACAGATAAAAAGTTCTTTGAGCAAAATTTCCCAAGCGAGTATGTTTGTGAAATGATTGAACAGATTAAACTTTGGTTCTATTCATTACTCATGATGAGTGTAGTTTTGACTGGCAAAGCACCTTATCAAAAGATTGTAACATATCAATATGTTCGTGATGAAAATGGCGGGGAGTTTCACAAGAGTGGTGGAAATTCTTTGGAAGCCGACCATGTTGCTGACAAGGTTGGTGCAGATGTTGTGAGATATTTATATTCTTCTTCAAGTCCTGTCAACGATATGCGTTTTGGCTTTAATTTAACAGACGAAGCAAGACGCAAACTTTTAGGTTTTTGGAATGTTTACACATTCTTTAACACTTATGCTTGTTTAGATAACCCAGACATTGCTCACTTTACACCAAAAGAAAGTGAACTTTCTTATGCAGATAAGTGGTTAATTCAAAGCGTGAACAAGTTTATTAAAGATAGCGATGAAAACTATGCCACTGACAAGAATTATTTTGTAGTTCGTGACTTTGAAAAACTTGTTGACGATATTTCAAATTACTACATTCGCTCTAATAGAAAACGTTTCTGGAAAAGCGAAAATAAAAAAGACCAACTTACTGCTTATTGGTGCTTGTATTATGCAATCAAATCTATCATTCAAGTTATGACGCCAATCATTCCTTTCATGACCGAATATATTTGGCAAAATATGGTTAGGGAAGTTGAAATGGATGAAAAAGAATGTGTTATGCTTGCAGGATTCCCTAGCAAAATTTACGACAAATCTTTTGAAAATGTTTTGGAAATAACCCAAGTTGCAAGAGATGTTATGTCTACTGCACAACGCCTTAGAAATGAAAATCAGATTAAAGTTAAACAACCTTTAAAAAAGATGTATCTTTCTGGCGAAAATATTGACAATGTTATTGCAAATCTTGGCGATATAATCAAAGACGAGCTTAACATCAAAGAAATTGAGCGTGTTACAGATGACAGCATGTTTAATGATGAATACCTTTCTGTAAACTTCAAAAAAGCGGGCGCGGTTTTAAAGGGCGATGTTCAAAAACTTAGAAATACTTTAAGCACGCTTTCTCAAGAACAGAACGAAGAAGTTATGAATGGTTATCACGCTGGCAGAGTTACAGTTGGCGAATTTAAAAATCTTGACAGCGAACTTTTCATTTTGGAAAAGAAGCCTAAAAAAGACTTTGTTATTGCTCATGAAAACGGCAATACTGTCGTGCTTGACATTAACCTAGATAAAGCACTTGTTTTGGAAGGACTTTATCGCGAATTTGTTAGAGGTCTTCAAGTGCTTAGAAAAGAAGCAAACTTCTCAATCGAAGATAGGCTTTATGCATATTTTGAAACTGCTGATGATGAGTTAGCAGAGATGTTGTTTGAATTTATGGACAAAATAAAACAAGAAGTTTTAATCAAACGTTGTGTTGAAGATATTCCAAATCCAGTTATTGAAAAAAATATCGAAGTTGGTGATGGCTTTATAATTGTCAAACTTGAAAAAGCAGAATAAAAAAGGTGCTATTAGCATCTTTTTTTAATTTAAAAAATTTTGGCAGTAAAAATTGAATA
>CAMUGK010000071.1 GCA_947088415.1 uncultured Bacillota bacterium
GAAATGTGAACCGTGCCTTGAATTTTTTGATGTGGGTGTCCATTGATTTGAATATATGGTATTCTTTCTGTCACTTTAGCAATAAAATATTCTCTAATCGCTTTAAGTTTTTGTTGATTAATTGAAATATCTCTAACAGCAATTTCAACAGCCTTACCAAAACCAGCAATTGCAGGAACATTAAGTGTTCCGCCACGTTTGTTTCTCTCTTGTGCGCCACCTATAACCAATGGCTCAATACGAATGCCATTTTTAAGGTATAAAGCACCAACGCCTTTAGGCCCATAAATTTTATGACCAGAAATGCTCATTGCATCAATTTCCATGTCTTGAACATTAAGCTTAAGTGCACCCAAAGCTTGAACGGCATCGGTGTGGAAAATTACGCCATATTCATGACAAATTTTTGCAATAGCCTTAATGTTTTGGATTGTTCCAACTTCATTGTTAACAGCCATGATTGAAACCAATGTTGTTTCTTTTTTGATTTCATGAATAAGGTCAGGCAAACTTACAAGACCAAACTTGTCCACAGGAAGATAGGTCACCTCATAACCTTCCTTTTCAAGTTGAGCACAAGCCTCTAAAATTGCATGATGCTCAATTGCACTTGTGATGATATGCTTGCCTTTGTTTGCATAAGCATGAGCAATACCCTTGATTGCCCAGTTATCCGCTTCTGTTCCACCAGAAGTGAAATATATTTCGTTAGATTTTGCTGCACCGATAGCAGTTGCAATTCTGTCTCTTGCCCTGTCAACAATATTAGAAGCCTCGCGACCAAAACTGTGAAGAGAATTTGCATTGCCATAAATTGTGTTGAAGCAAGGGAGCATTTCAGCCAAAACCTCGCTAGAAACAAATGTTGTAGCAGCATTATCAAGATAAACTTTTCTCATAATACCTTCCTTTTACGCTTACAATTTTATCACTTTGGCGTAAGAATGTCAATAGTAAAATAAATAAGTTTACACAAAAATTTCTCAATTTTATTTGATTTTTAACAAAAAAGTAAGAAATTAAGCAAGTTTTTGTCCTATTCAGATAAAATTTGAAAAATTTAAGTCTTGACAACAAAAATAATGCGTGTTATAATATGTTAAGCTTTCTGGAGAAATTATTATGATAAAAATACAAAAGAAATTTGAGTTTATAAAAGGTTATAATGATGTTAAAGAAATTTTCAGCACTTTGAAAAATCCTATAATAAAAAACGTTAGACCTTTACGATGGCATTATGATAAATATGCAGATAGATATTATCAAGGCTTTCCTTATGATTTAGAAAACGATGGCTGTTTAATTGGCAACAAAGAAAAAACATTTAAACTTATTAATGATTTTGAAGTAGAAAATTCAACATTGTTAACAAAACATCTTTGGCAAGAAAATGCAAAAAAACACGGACTCGAATATGTTCAAAAATTAAGAGCCTATTTAATTAGCAAAATTGATGATAAACTTTTTGAAATTTATCCATCCTTTGAAATTAATAAACAACAATAAAAGAGAGAGATTTAAACAATCTCTCTTTTTTTATAATCGTGCAACATATGGTTGCTCTTTTGTTTCTTTTCTTGCAAGAAAAGAAAAATTAAAATCATAAGTAAGACTTAATTTCATCAAGCATTTCGTCTTTTTGCCAAAGGCCTACATGCTTGTCGCGAACTTCGCCATTTTCTAAAATAACAATGGTTGGTATCATCATTACACCAAACTTGCGTGCAAGTGCTTCACTTTCATCAACATCAACCTTGAAAATTTTAGCCTTCCCGTCAAGTTCCTCTGCAACTTTGTCGAGAATTGGACTCATCATTCTGCAAGGTCCACACCAAGTGGCAAAAAAGTCAACAACAACAATACCCTCTTTTGTTTGCTCATCAAAATTATCTTTATTTAAGATTTCCATAATTTCTCCTTTTTTTACTAGAAAGTGGCTAAGCCACCCAAAAATTTATTTATTACAACCGCCGCCAAGGTTATTCCACACATGGCTGGGTAATAACTTATGCTTCCAACAGTTCGCTCTCCTGTCAAAATCGCCTTTTCTTCGCAGGTGACTACACTTAAACTTTCAACTCCCGCCTCGCGTAACTTCTTTCGAATAACTTTTGCAAGTCCATCATCATGAGTTTTAAAGATGTCAGTTAAAATAAATCTTGGAATGCTTGTCCGATTGCCCGCACCCATTGCCGAGATTATATTTATATTGTGCGTTTTACAAAAAGTTATAAGTGCAACCTTGTCGGCAACGCTATCAATTGCATCTATGCACATATGGCAAGGAGTTATTATTTTTTCAACATTTTCGGCAGTTAATCTCTCGTCAACAATTTCGCAAATAAGATTACGATTAATTTTTAAAAGAATTTCCTTCAAAACTTCCACCTTACTTTTGCCAATTGTGTCAACAAAGGCGACAACTTGACGGTTGATATTTGATGGACTAACATTATCAAAATCGACAAGTTTAATTCTGCCAATTCCCGCCCTAACAAGAAGTTCGGCAACATAGCCACCAACTCCGCCAACGCCAACTATTGTCACGCTTTTACTTTTAAGAGTTTCAACACCGTCATGTCCTATAAGCAATTCTTCTCGACTTAAATCCATAGTCTCCTCTTTACAACACATATTTCTTCAAATCAAATTTCTTTTTAGTTTCTTTAAAGGCGTTTTGAACATATGCTCTATCAATCTTGACTTCAAGCATAGGATGGTCGCCTGACGCATTAAATGAAATATCTTCAAGAAGAAGTTCCATAATTGTGTGTAAACGTCTTGCACCAATATTTTCACTAGTTTCATTTTCGGCAACTGCCATTTCGGCAATTTCATCAAGTGCGTCGTCAGTAAATTTAAGGTCAATATTATCCACTTTCAAAATGCTTGAATATTGGAATATAAGTGAATTTTTAGTTTCAGCCAATATCTTTTTAAAATCTTCTTTTGTAAGATTATCTAAATCGACTCTAATTGGAAAACGTCCTTGAAGTTCTGGAATCATATCTTCAATTCTTGAAACATGGAAAGCACCTGAAGCAATAAAAAGAATAAAGTCTGTTTTAACATTGCCATATTTTGTTGAAACCGTGCTTCCTTCAACGATAGGTAAAATATCTCTTTGAACACCTTCTCTTGAAACATCTTGATTATTGCTTGAGCCACCCTTGCCAATAATCTTGTCAATTTCGTCAATAAAAATAATTCCTTCTTCTTCGGCACGACGAATTGCTTCGGCATTGACATTATCGTTGTCAATAACGCGGTCGCATTCTTCTGCGGTTACAATTTCTCTAGCACGATTCACAGGCATTTTTCTTTTCTTTCTTCTTGTTGGCATAATGCCGTCAAACATAGAGCCAAGGTCAATCCCCGGTCCACCTATTGCAAGCATAGGCTTGGCAGTTTCTTGCACTAAAATATCTATATTCAAATTTTCAAACTTGCCTTGACGATAATCTTCTACAACTTGATTTCGCTCAACTTGTTGGTCTTGAGCCCTAAGAGTGTCACAAATCGCGTCAACAATTCGGTTTTCAACAGTAGGTGCAACTTTGGCTTGCATTTCATGAGCTTTTTCATCTTTAACTAAACGGACAGACACTTCAACCAAATCTCTAACCATACTTTCAACATCTCTGCCAACATAACCAACTTCGGTATATTTTGTGGCTTCTATTTTAATAAAAGGTGCTTTAACAAGTCTGGCAAGTCTTCTTGCAATTTCGGTTTTACCAACACCAGTTGGTCCACGCATAATGATGTTTTTAGGTGTTATTTCTTCTCGAAGCTCCTTTGAAAGTTGACTTCTTCTATATCTATTTCTTAAGGCAATGGCAACAGCACGTTTTGCTTTTGATTGACCAACAATATATTTGTCAAGTTCATCAACAACCTGTCTTGGTGAATAATTCATTTTTACACCTCCTCTACTATAATATGGTCATTTGTATAAACACAAATTTGACTTGCAATGTTGAGAGCCTTTTGAGCAATCTCTTTGGCTTCCATTTCAGTATTTTGTTTAAGTGCTTTCGCAGCAGCAAAAGCGTAGTTTCCGCCAGAACCAATTGCACAAATATCTTCGTCTGGCTCAATAACCTCGCCAGTTCCTGAAACCATTAAAAGTTGATTTTTGTCTGCAACAATCATAAGTGCGTCAAGTTTTCGGACAGCTTTGTCATCACGCCAACTTTCTGCGAGTTCAACAGCACTTCGCATAAGATTGCCAGAAAATTTGTTGAGCATAGCTTCAAAACGTTCACTAAGTGAAAAAGCATCGGAAACACTTCCTGCAAAACCAATAACTACTTGGTCATTAAAAATTCGTCTAACTTTTTTAGCGTTGTTTTTAAAAATAACGCTGTCGCCCATGGTGACTTGACCATCGCCTGCAATGGCAATTTTGCCATTTCTTTTAACACCACAAATTGTAGTGCCTCTAAATTTTACTTCGTCCATAAACTTCCTCCAAATAATATGATAAAGATTCTTTCGAGCGAATTAATACATCTTTTTTAAATTCTTCGCTATAACTCTTTTCTTTATTCCCTTCTATTATATCACAAGTCGCCAAACAAGGAAAAGCATTTGACGAAATTATTTTTCGAGATAATGACCCAATTACACTTCCATAAGGCAAAGAGACAAAATTCTTGCCATAAAATTGACAAAGTATGCTGTAAGAAGCCATAAGTCCACTTGCCATAGCCTCTAAATGACCTTGACAACCTGTTATTCCACCTGCAAAAAAGATATGTGGATTTTTAATTGATTGCATAAATTCATTAATAACATAAGGGCTGTTTATAAACAAATTTTGCTTGATTTGCGCAACTTTAATCAATTTAGAATTTTTGAAAGGTTTTAATGATGTAAAAACCATATCTTGCAAAAT
>CAMUGK010000072.1 GCA_947088415.1 uncultured Bacillota bacterium
TTACTTTTCAGCGTGAAAAGTAAGCAAAAGCGTCGGGGGACTTGCGATTTCCCCCAAACCCTCTCAAACGCTTTTAAGGATTATATTTAAAATTATATTTTTTGTAATTCTTCGTTTGAGCATAGAATTTAAAAATTATGAAATAAAAAAAAGTGGCTATGCCACTTTTTTTATTTTGCCACTTAAAATCATTTGCTTTTTTTATTGGTTTATAGTATATTATTATAGATTATATCAAAATAGGAGTTTATATGAACGAAGATATTCAAGAAATTTTATCTGCTTGCAAAGATGATGTTGAAAAAGCCATAAATCATCAAGTTAATGAATATATGGTTATTCGTGCAGGACGAGCAAATCCGCACATTTTAGATAGGGTTTTCATAGACTATTATGGAGTTCCTACACCTTTAAATCAAATGGCAAGCATTACTGTTCCTGAAGCTAGAATTTTGGCAATTTCTGTTTGGGACCAAAGTCAAGTTAAAAATGTTGTCAAAGCTATTGCTATGGCTGACCTTGGAGTTACTCCAAATGATGACGGAAAAGTTATAAGACTTATTTTCCCACCACTTACAGAAGAAAGAAGACGAGATATTGTCAAAGATGTTAAGAAGATTTGCGAAGAAACCAAAATTGCAATCCGTTCTTCACGTCGTGATGCATTAGAAATGATTAAAGACCTAGAAAAAGGCGGACTTTCTGAAGATGAATGTGCATCTGCTGAAGAAGAAGTGCAAAAAATAATCAACACCTATTGTGATAAGGCTGATGAACTTTCTAAAACCAAAGAAAAAGAAATCATGGAAGTTTAAAACTTCTCATGCTTATGGAATATCGCAAAAATAAAAATTAAAAGGGTTTTATATGTTTAAAAAAGAATTTAAAAGCGATAATTTACCAAAGCATATCGGCATCATTATGGACGGAAATGGCAGATGGGCAACAAAACGTGGACTACCAAGAAATTTTGGACATAAAGAGGGCATAAATGCCGTTGAAAGAACTATTGATGCTTTAATTAAATTTAAAGTTAAAATTGTCACATTCTTTGCCTTTTCAACAGAAAATTGGAAAAGGTCAAGACAAGAGATTGATGGAATTGTTGAACTTGTGCGTTCCTTTTTAAAAGAAAAGAAAGAAGAATTCTTGCTTAAAGGCGTTAAAGTCATGTCAATAGGTGATATTTCAGCCTTTCCAAGAGATTTGGTTGAAGAACTTGAAGAAATCGAAGAAAAAACAAAAAATAATGACTCTCTTATTGTAAATTTGGCAATAAATTATGGTGGACGAGATGATATCCTGCGTGCTGTTAACAATTTGATTGCTCAAGGAGCAAAAAATATTACAAAAGAAGACATTTCTGCAAATTTATATACAAAAGATTTGCCAGACCCAGACTTTATTATTAGAACAAGTGGGGAAGAAAGAATTTCAAACTTTATGATTTATCAAATGGCTTATAGTGAACTTTATTTTCCAAAAACTTTATGGCCAGATTTTGATGAAAAAGAAGTTAGAAAAGCGTTGGAAGTTTATTCCAAACGTGAAAGAAGATATGGAGGAATTAAATGAAAAAAAGAGTTTTAACATCGGTTGTTATGGTTCTTGTGCTTGCACTTGCTTTTGTTGTTAAAATGTTAGTTGCTGGCGGGGAATATTTATTCGATATTTTAATTTTAGGTCTTGCAATGTTTGCATGCTTTGAGATGAGCAAATTATTAAAAAATATGGACAAGCCTAATTATAAATATTTGGCAATTGCTTTTCCAATCGTGTTATATATAAATCACTTGCTTGGCTGGCTTTATGACAGTGAGATTGGTCTTGGCTGGACAATCATAATTGATGTTTGTCTTGTTATTTTAACCTTTGCAGGTGCTTTTCTGTTTGGACTTGCCTCTCTAAAAAAATTAAGAAAAGAAATAAGAATAAAAAAACTTGAAAATATAACTCCAATTAAACTCGCTTTCAATTATGCTCTAAACACAGCAGTCGCTTTTGTTTATCCAGCATTACTTTTGATTCTTTTAGTTTCGGTAAATCATTTTGCCGAACTTGGCTCATTGCTCGGTGATAATATTACAATACAAAATGCACAAATGTTCTCTTGTGCAGGTTTAGTTTTGATGTTTGTCATTCCTGCTGCAACTGACACTTTTGCTTTCTTTATGGGAAGTTTAATTGGTGGCAAAAAAATATGTCCTAAAATTAGTCCAAACAAAACCATTTCAGGTGCAGTTGGAGGACTACTTTGGTGCGTTTTGCTTTCAACTTGTGTTTATCTTATTTTAAATGCAATTCCTGTTATGAATGTTGCTTTCTCTAACATAGGATTTAGATTTTGGCATGTGATTATTCTTTCATTCTTGGGTTCAATTCTTGCACAAACTGGCGATATTTTTGAATCATTCCTTAAACGTAAGGCGGGTGTTAAAGATTCTGGCAAGGTTTTACCGGGGCATGGTGGAGTTTTAGATAGATTTGATAGTCATATCTTTGTTGCACCACTTCTTTTGATTGCATTAAGTATAATTTTGCTAGTTATTTAATAATTTATATAAAAGGCCGTTTTAAACGGCTATATTTTTAGGGGAGTAAATGATAGTTTTATATATTATTCTTGCTATAGTTCTATTGTTGTTCATGGTGCTTATACATGAATTTGGTCACTATGTGGCAGGGCGAGCATTAGGCTTTAAAATCGAAGAATTTTCGGTTGGCTTTGGCAAAGCGTTAATTTCTAAAAAAAATAAACGTGGCGAAAAAATTTCACTTCGTCTTTTTCCGTTAGGTGGTTATTGTGCTTTCGCTGGCGAAGAAGATGATAAAGCAAAAAAAGGTTCTTTCACTTCTCAAGCACCTTGGAAACGAATTATTGTCTTTCTTGCAGGTGTAACTTTCAATTTTTTAACAGCCATTATCTTTTCAGTAATTCTTCTTTGTGCTGTTGGTTATGATATTCCACAAGTTAAAAACTATAGCGAATATAATTCTCCAATTGAATATGTTGAAACAGTAAATGGACAGAAAAACATATATTATTATCATATCAATGATGATTCTCTTCCAGAAGCATTTAAAAATTCATGGAATAATATCTTGCAAGAAAATGATGTTATCTATGCCATTAATGGAATTCGAATTGATTTTGCTTACTCAAAAACTTATAATGACCTTATATCTTCACAGTATTCAGCCTTAGCAAAATGGCTTAACACAAAGCCTGCCCAAGATGAAGAAGAACATACTCTTTCAAACTTTGGCGAAAATGGCAATGGCTCAATGACCTTTACAATAAGACGCAATGGCGAATATCAAGATGTTCAAGTTCCTCTTGTTTATGCAACATTAACCTTAGATAAGGAAGGGCAAAACTTTGCTTTAAATGATAAAGGCGAAGTTAGACATATCTTCTCAATAGGGTTTTCTTCACAAGCATATAAACATTCTTTCTGGGAAGCACTTTCTCGTTGCGTTTCCTTTGCCTTTGGGCTTGCATGGGTTGTTTTAAAGAGTTTGTGGCAACTTGTAACTTTCCAAATTCCAATAAGCCAAATAGGTGGGCCAGTAACTACAATTTCAACAATTGCATCATTTGCTCAACAAGACGCTTCAACAATCTTAGCATTAATTCCATTGCTCTCGGCAAACCTTGCAGTGTTTAATGCTCTGCCAATCCCTGCACTTGATGGCTCGCACGTGCTTTTCACAGCGGTGGAGTGGATTAGACGCAAACCAATAAATCGCAAGATTGAAAATATGATTCATATGATTGGTATGGGAATTTTGTTTGGATTTGTCATTATCGTTGACATTTTGCATTTTGTGTTATAAAATAAACCTATGGAAAACTTGATTGAAAAACTAATTGAACGCTTTGGCGAAGAATATTCAAATTTTAAACTCTTTGATGTTGTCTATGATAAACCTGCATCACTTTGCTCTGTTTGTTTTCTTTTTCCAATGACAAAAGAAGATGTAACAGGGCAGGAAAGACAGGAAATTTTAGAACTTGTCAAAGAGTTTTTTAATCTAAATGGAGATATAAAAGTTAAATTTAAAAAGAGTTTTTTGGACGAGCCAATTGTTAAAAAAGAAGTTAAAAACTATTTTGAAGAATTTCACAAAGGTATAACTCCTTACATAAATATTGATGATATTTCCAGCGTGAATAACGGACTTAATGTTTTAATCACAATTTCTCTGAATGACGACGTTCTTTCAATGATAGATGAAAACACAATCCGACAAAAACTTATTATATTTTTAAATCGACGCTTTATAGGCAATTTTTCAATTGAATTTAAAGAAAATCAAGATAAACTTCCTGATGAAATTGACGCACCAGATATTCCAATAACAGAGACAAAACAAACCCCAAGATATAAAGTTGAGATAATCAAAAAAGTTATTGGTGGAGAAATTGTGCCTAACCCAGAATACATTAAAAACATTAAGGGCGAAAAAGAATCTTGCATTTTGGCAGGCAAGATTTCAAATGTAGTTAAAAAAACATATTTAAGCAAAAAACCTAAAACTTTAGGGCAAGAAAAATGTTATTTCAAGTTTACTCTTAAAGATAATTCAGGAAGTATAGATTGCACATATTTTGCATCGAAAACTCATGAAAAAACTTTGGAAACTTTAGGCGAAAATTCATCGGCTCTTACTCTTATCATGGTTGGGAATGTCAGAAAAGGTCTTTCAGATAAACTTGACTTTAGTATTAGAAAATTAAGCACTTGTCAGATTGTTGACGCTCCAGTTTCGTCGCAAGAAGAACCACAGGAAATTGACATTTCAAATCATAAACATGTTGCTGAA
>CAMUGK010000073.1 GCA_947088415.1 uncultured Bacillota bacterium
TCGCCACTTGTTCTAACATATGGCAAAGTTTCATCAATTTCGCCTTCTTCCCATAACTCAAGCATACGTTTTTGCTGTTTCGCTTTAATTTTCCCAATATATTCACTAAGGTTTGGCAGGTTAAAAGTCCCGATAACAATGTCTACAAAAGGAAATGTTTGTTTTATGTATTTGGCAGTTGATTCTTTTTGTGTCATGCAACCACAAACAACTATTATAAGATTAGGATTTTTCTTTTTTTGTTGTTTTAATGCCCCAACATTTCCAAAAACGCGATGTTCAGCACCCTCTCTTATCGCACAAGTATTAAAAACGATTATGTCGGCTTCTTCTCGACTTTGCCCACAAGTATAACCCATATTTTCTAATATTCCAGCAATCTTTTCTGAATCATGAACATTCATTTGACAGCCAAAAGTAACAATATAGTATTTCATCTTTCCCCTTTTTAAATTTAAGCCTAAAATGGCATTTACACTCTATTTTAGCATTTTTGAAAGCATTTAACAAGCAAAAACAACTTAAAAAATTATTCTATACCTTAAATAATTTATTTGCTTTAGTCCATAATAAGGTGTATGAAGAAATTTGTCAAGGTCAGCGCTATAACTTTTTTGATTTCACTTTGTGTAATCTTTCTTTCACTTGGCATTTATTTTGGCTGTATTTGGTTTTCTTGTTCCAAAATTCAACTCGACAAATCCAAATTAACTTCGCCAAGTCTTGCCATTGAGGTTTTTGATGCAAACAATCGCACAATTAAAGAAGAAAACATGTTTAACACAAGTTATATAAAAATTTCTGCAATGCCAGAAAATCTTAAAGATGCTTTTATCTCAATTGAAGATAAAACTTTTTATAGTCACAATGGAATAAATCCTAAACGTATTGCCAAGGCTGTTGCTAACAACCTTAAAAGTATGAACTTAAAAGAAGGCGCTTCAACAATAAGTCAACAACTTATTAAAAACACACATCTTTCAAGTGAAAAGACTTTGAAAAGAAAGGTAAAGGAAGTTATTCTTACAAGAAAACTTGAAAAAGAATTTTCTAAAGATGAGATTTTGGAACAATATTTAAACTGCATATATTTTGGCAGTAATTGCTATGGAGTTGAAAGAGCTTCTAATTTTTACTTTTCTAAATCTGCTCATGATTTAACCCTTGAAGATTGTGCAACACTTGCAGGAATTATCAAATCACCTGCAAAATATTCTCCAGTTTCAAATTCACAAAACTGCATAAAAAGACGTAACCTTGTTTTAAGTGAAATGCAAAAAGACGGCAAGATTTCAATGCAAGATTATATGAAAGCAAAGGAAAGCGAATTAAATCTTAATTTAAACAAAAAAACCAAAAACAAACTCAACTCTTACAGTCAATCTGCCATTGAAGAGGCAATGGAAATTTTAAAAATGCCTGCAAAATCAATTGCACTTGCTGGTTATCAAATTCACACTTATCAAAATAAAACAACACAAGAAAACCTTGAAAATGCGTTTGCTAATGTGGACACAGGAGAAAATGACTACTCTGGAATTGTTATCAATAACTCTAAACATGCTGTTGAAGGTTTTGTTGGCAAAAGTGCCTATCGTATTCTTTCTTCTCGTCGTCAACCCGGCTCTTGCATTAAACCTATTCTTGTTTATGCCCCTGCACTTAATGAAGACCTTATAAGCCCTAGCACTCAACTTCTTGACGAAGCCACAACAATTTCTGGTTACACACCTAAAAATGTTGGTGGCAAATATAATGGCTACATAAGTGCAAGAGAAGCACTTTCAAGGTCAATCAACATTCCTGCTGTTAAAGTTTTGTCTTATGTCGGCATTGATAAGGCAAAGGGTTATGCAGAAAGACTTGGCATCGAGTTTGACCAAGGCGACGACAACTATGCTTTGGCACTTGGTGGAATGAGATATGGTGTGACTATTAAGGATTTAGCTGGCGCTTATTCTTCTTTTGCTTGTAACGGAAATTATGCATCTGCAAAATTCATATCTTACATAACAGACAAAAATGATAAACTTGTTTATGTTCATAAACCAGAAGAAAAGCGTGTTTTTAGAGAAGACAGCAACTATCTTTTGACTGACATGCTTCGCACATCGGCTAAAAGTGGAACTGCAAGAAAATTAAGTGACCTCGGGCTTGACATAGCGTCAAAGACAGGAACTGTTGGCAAAGGTGGAAGCAAAGAAAATTTAGACGCTTGGAATATGAGTTACACAAAAGCACAAACTTGCGGAATTTGGATTGGCAATCTTGACAACACCCCTATTTCTATTGTCGGCGGTGGAGCTCCAACTCAAATTGCTAAAAATTATTTTTCATTAAGTCAAGATAAATCTACTTTAGACAAACCTTCAAGCATTGTTTCATTGCCTATTGACACAACCGAACTTGAAGACAATCACAAAGTTGTTTTGGCAAATTCTTTCACGCCAGAGCGTTACACAAAACAAGAAATATTTTCTCGTTTTAACCTGCCTAGTGAAATTTCAACCAAGTTTACACAAATTCAAGACCCACAGTTAAAAGGGTTTGTAAAAGAGCAAAAAGCAAATTTAACATTTAATGCTAAGGATTATTATGAATATAAACTTTATCGAGAAAGCGTTAATCCAAGCAATTTAATTTCGACAATAAGCAATAAAAATGGAAAACAAACAATAGAAAGTGATATGATAAAAAACCGAGAAAAATTTATTCTTGTAACCACTTTTGCTGGAAATATTGTCAATTCTCAGGAATTGACAAGTTTGGTCGACTTGATAAAATCAAATATTTCTCTGCCAAAGACTCAACTTGCTGGAAAATGGTATGTCTAATATTGACAAAACCCCTATTTTATGATATAATAAATTATATCAGGGGGCAAAAATGAAAAAAACTAAGTTATATTTTGGAAAAGCTATTGCTGGGGTTTTGCTTGGTGCAACTGCAATTGCTTTAATGGCTGGCTGTTCTGGCAAAGCTTTATCACAAGATGACATTACAGAAACTCATCCACTTTTAAAACAAGAAGTAATTTCACAAGAACTTGAAAGTCAAGACAGTTTTTCAAGATTGCCTTCATCTGTCAACTCTCCATCAACAAATGTTAACATAAATTTTGAGACAAATGCTCATCAAAAAGAAATTCTTGAATTTTGCGTACAAGAATATAACGATGTTTTTGATTTTGTCAATGACAAATATAACTTTGAGTTAAATTATGACGCCAACAAAAAAGAAAAAGATGACCCTTTTGCAATCAATGTTGGAGTTGGCGCTTTAGAAAGTGGCATTTCAATTTCTTCAAGCGAAGTTCATGACTTTGCACCAAATATTGATGGAAATGAAAATTATAACAATAAAATTATTTTAGACCAAAAAACTATAGACAACGACCAAATGTTTATACATGTTTTCAAAAACGAATTTGCAAAGATTTTAGGTCTTGAAAATCAAAATTCTATCGAAGAAAACAACATTAATAAATCTTGTCTTTCTCAGCAAGACATAACAACACTCTATTCACTCTATCGTGCACCAGAAAAATCTTATGACAAAACATCTTTGCATGAATTTTTATCTAATCATCAAGGTTATGATTATGAATCATTGTTTGCAAAACAAATTACTTCTTCTCTTTCAGATAAAGCAACAGTTTTAAGACAAAAATTGCAAGACAATACAAACTACTCACTTAAAGATTTAAAAAACCTTTGTGAAAAAATTGCAAGCGGAGATTTTGACAAGGATTTTGGCGAAACCCAAACATATTTTATATCAAAAGTTGACAAGTTAGACCACTTCATCCCCTATTATCACACAAGTTTTGTTGATGGAAAAATGACTAAAAATAAATTCCACTTAGGTCAAAAATTAGAACCTGTTGTTGACAAAACTCAAGAGATTTCTGCTTTTGCAAGCAATGGAATAATTGTCAGTCAAACAGAAAATTCAACATCACTTTCATTTAAAGTTGGCAATTTGATTTTAACTTTAAATGGAGATGCCATTCAAGGAAATGATTATGAAAGTTTAATCAAAAATTCAACAGCTGCAGTTTATAGTGCAAGTGAGCAAGACTTTGCCAGTTATTCTCAAGCTTTAAGTGAGCAGTGCAAAGAGATTTATGGTCAAACATTAGAATAAAACCAGTCTCATATTTGGCTAATAATAAAAAACCACAGGTTTTGCCTGTGGTTTTTTATTATTCATCTTCTGAGTCTTCATCAGAGTTTTCAACAAGTCCAGTTGAAGTTTTAACCTTTTCCATAATTTCATTATAAAGTTCGGTATTTTTCTCTAAATAATCTTTAACATTTTCCTTGCCTTGAGCAATTTTTTCATCGTTGTATGAGAACCACGAACCAGATTTACCTAAAATGCCAGCTTCGAGTGCAAGGTCAACTAAGCAACCCACTTGAGAAATGCCCTTGCCATAAACAATATCAAATTCGGCAGTTTTGAATGGAGGTGCCATTTTGTTTTTAACAACTTTAACTTTTGTTCTATTTCCAACAATGTTTGCACCATCTTTGATTGTGTCAACTTTGCGAACATCAAGACGAACGCTTGCATAAAATTTAAGTGCCTTTCCACCTGTTGTGGTTTCTGGCGAACCAAACATTACGCCGACTTTTTCA
>CAMUGK010000074.1 GCA_947088415.1 uncultured Bacillota bacterium
TTGCGTTTCCGCCAAAAGCATTCTTACTTTTCTATGCTAGAAAAGTAACAAAAGAGATTGGGGACTTTCGATTTCCCCAACCTCCTCAAACGACTTACTTTGATAAAGTAAGCAAAATATGGTTTTTATAATATTTTTAAACTTTTTAAATCGCTTTTATAGTTGGTTTAATAAATAAACAATTTCAAAAAATTGAAATGTGTTGTTAAGTATATTCTTGACAACAACATTCGCGGTCGTAAAGAAAAAATAAGGTTCTACAAAATGAAACTATTTTTTAAAATCTTTTTTGGTAGATTTTTAAATTCTTTTTTACTTTATTTAAATAATTTTTAGTTTCAAGATAAGGGATTTTTTCAAGTTTTTCTCCGTCCAAAGAAAGTTCTTTATCTTTCAGCCAACTTTTCACTTTTGTTGGGCCAGCATTATATGCACAGATTACATTTTCAATTGATTGAAAATTTTTAAAAAGGTATTCTAGGTATGCACAACCTAAATTTATATTAGTTTTTTCATCTACTAAATTTATTGTTTCATAATTTATTCCTTTTGTTTGGCAAATCCACTCTGCTGTTTCTGGCATAATTTGCATAAGTCCGATTGCACCTTTATTTGATTTAACATCCTTTTTATAACCAGACTCAACATTGATTATTGAAGCGATGAGTGATGGTTTTAAATTATAGGTTTGCGATGCCGACATAATTTCTTGTTGATATTTATTTGGATAATAATAATTATTAAAAGCACCCAAGCAAAATGTGAGCATGACAACAAGAATTGATAATGACAATATAGATAAAAAATATTTCATAATTTATTTTATGAAATATTTATCTCTATATACATAACTTATATCAATTTTCATCAGGGTTATAAAAGTCAAAGGCTTTCATAATTTCAGCAAGGTCATCTTTTGGATTGATTGCTTCACGCAAATCGAAAACTTGGTCTTGTTTCGGAGTTTGTTTTTTCTCTTCTGGTTTGGTAGCCAAAAATTTATCTACCAAGGTTGAATACTCATCATTTTCTTCAAGTTCCAAGTCTGTGACCGGTCTGATTTGATTACGTTTTTCATCAACACGAGTGATTTTAACTTCTCTAGCACTATCTTGAGATTTTTTATAACCTTGCATTTTATTTAACAAAATTCGCATAGAGTCATTTTCTGTATTGGCTTTGCTTGTCAAGTTTTCTTCTTCACTTTCAACTTTATTGACAATTGTTGAAAGGGCTTCTTTAATTTTAATAAGTGATTTATTATTTTCTATGCCTTGATATTTTAAAGAAAGTTCTTGAATAACAAGCAAGAATTCTTGATTTAGCATATTAAGTTGTTCAAGGCGAAGTGCGGTTATATTTTTGCTTCCCTCATCTTGATAACGTTTAAAAGCGTCTAAGGCAGAAATAATATTTTTCTCACGATTTTCAAGTTCATAACTTTTTTTCTTAAAATCCAAAAGTTTATTTTCACTTTCTAAGACTTTCAATTTTTCTTCCATAAGTTTGCTTTCATATTCAGCCTTCAAGTGAGCAATAAATTTGTCAACTTCTTCTTTATTATATCCGTCATATTCTGTTGAAAACATATTCACTCCTTTTTTAATTTAACTGTATTTTTGTTTAAATATCTTTGTACCAACGAATAAAACAATATAAATATTAACACAATTGCAAGCATAATTGCAAGAAAAATACCCCAAGAAAGTATATTAATTTTAACTAAAAACCACAGAATACATGCGAAATATAGCAAAAGGCTTAAATACAGTTGAAATTTTTGATTAAATAATGCAAAAGTAAAATATGACGCCATTGCAAAACAAAGAATATAAGAAACCGATTGAAAATATGTTTTGCCAGAAAGATTTGTCCAAAGCCCTACCCCACCAATCGAAAGCAATAATATGCCAAAATAAAATGCCGAATCAAATTTAAACAAAAGCCCTTTAATAAGTTCAAAAAAGCCAAAAGACAAGCAAAAAATAAAAAACCAAAGATAATAATTTTTATATAAAAAAATTGTAAGCAGTGAAAGGGCAATTGTTATTGCACATGAAAGCACAAAAACAAATGTCAATATGCTTGTTTTTTTAATACCTAAAATTCGACCTTGCATGAGATTATTTTTAACAAAAAAAGCATGTTTAAACAATGCTTTTTCATTCTTTTTTATTTTTAGGTTTTTTAGAAGGTTTTTCTTGCAATTTTTTCAAATTTTTCTTTTCTTTTTCTAAAATTTCAGGTTCTTTTTCAATTGAAATATCTCGCAAGTTTTTAGCCCTGCCCATATTTGGAACGCGAGAATTTTTAATAAAATAAAAAACTAAAATTCCAAGACCAACAACAATTAAAATTATGCTGAGAAGTTGTGAAACTTTTATTGACCCAATATATAAACTATCACCTCTTAAGCCTTCAATCCATGCTCTGCCAATGCCATAAATTATAAGATAACTTGCACTTATTGCACCACGTTGTTTAACTTTAAAAACCTGCAAAAGCAAAATTAAAACAACAAAGCCTAAAATATTCCATAAACTTTCATAAAAGAAAGTCGACAAATGCCATTTCCCATCAAGGTCAATTATTGTTGCAAGTGGAAACCATTGAAGTTTTGGGTCTGTCACTTCAATGCCATAACAACATTGTGAAAAATAGCAACCTATTCTTCCTATCGCTTGCCCTAAAAGTAGACATGGTGCAATAACATCACAAACATCTAGGAAATGTTTTTTATGAATAAGACAATATAACATAACACCTATTGCTCCACCAATTACACTGCCATAAACTGCAAGTCCGCCATCCCAAATTCGCCAAAATTCAATAAATGAATAACTTCTATCAGAAAATATGCAATAATAAGCCCTTGCACCTAAAATTGCAAGTGGCAGAACATAACATGCAACTACAATTAAGTTGTCGCTGGTAAGCCCTCGCAACTTCCCAAATTTGCAAGCAAGAAAAACACCTAAGCCCATTGCAACTGCAATTATTAGACCATAGTAAGAGATATGCAAGCCAAAAAATAGAAAATGATCACTAAAAAAACCAAACATAATTATATTATAAAGCAAAAATAAAAAAAATCCAAACAAAAATTTGGATTTACTTTTTTATAATATATTCTTTTTTTGATGACTTTTGTTACATATTGTATTTCTTTAAAAATTCGTCAACCTTTTTTATATACGCGTTTGTGTCTGTTGCATAGCACAAAATATGCCCTGCACCTTCAACTATCAGCATGTCACGTCGGCTTTCTGGAATCGCTTCACTTAATCTATAACACATCTCAACTGGCACAAAATCGTCGACATTGCCATGGATGAACAAAACTGGAACTTTACTTTTTTTAAGTTGACTTATTGCATCGGCACGTTTAAGGTCAAACCCACGAGTGCGTTTCATATAGCCATTAAAGATATTCAGTGTAGGTTTTGAAAAAATTCTTAAACTTCTATGACAGACAAAATACATCTGACGATAAGCATTATCAAAAGCACAATCTGAAATTCCACAAACAACATTATTTGGCAGGTTTTCGCCAAGAGCCATACAAACAGTGCTTGCACCCATTGATTGTCCAAACAAAACAATTTTATAACTTGGATTTTTTTCAACCATAAACTCTATCCATGCCTTTAAATCAAGCCTGTCAAGCCAACCCATGCCAACCATATCGCCCCCACTATTGCCATGAGCACGACATTCAACTGCTAGCACATTAAAATCACGCTTTAAAAACATGTCGGCAAAAGAATTTAAATCTTTATATTCCCCACCATAGCCATGAACTAAAATTGCAAGTTTATTGCAATTATTTTTTTCAATATAATGTCCTCTTAATGTGATATTATCATGACTTATGATTGTCAGAGTCTCTTGTGGTTGTTTATCCCACCAAGAGTGGTCAATTTTATAATTTTCATAATTAATCTTTGTTGCTGTCTTTGCTATTCGTTTTGCAATTGCACGTTTTGACATTGACATGCCAAAACTGCAAGCCCCTATCAAAATAAGAACGCCAAGCACAACTAACGCCAAAGTTAATAATGAAATCATAATGATTGCAAAGATTTTCATAACTTTTCCTTTTTTTTCATTATAACACTTTTAAAAACAAAAGCAAAGGTTTTCAACGACTTATTCAATAACAGCTTTAACACTTTCACCTGTGACAGCATCTTGATAACTAAGCCAATAACCAAACCCGTCATTTTTTTCTTTATCTAAAGGGAACCATGTTGGATAGCCAGAGAGTTGTTTTGGTGGATTTTGTGAATATACACTTGGAATGCCATAACAAACATATTTAAGTTCATCATCTTGATAAATAAGCCCAAAAACATAATAATCGCCTTCATCTTCAAAGTCAACCTTAACCCATTTAGAGTTAGGAATTGAATTTTCAAGATATTCTTCTGGCTTATATTCTGAAAATAAAACTTCAACTTGAGGTTTGATTTCTTTGTAAAACTCACTTTCTTCCAAAGTATT
>CAMUGK010000075.1 GCA_947088415.1 uncultured Bacillota bacterium
CTGGAAAGAATGAGATTTACAATGTTTCTGCAAAAATCAAAAAATGAGCAATCTTGCTCATTTTTATTTATCATCTTTTTTAGGACTAGATAAAATATATGGATTTTGTGGCTGATTTGTTGTGTGTAGTTCAACTAAAATTGTGTCATCCCCTATTTTGTCAACACATGAAAATGGAATAAAAAGTTGATTGCCATTTTTAAAAACATTCCAAAAAGACTTTTCACCAGGGACAACAAGACCTAATAATCTCGCTGATGTTAGGTCAAAAACAATGTCGACAATATGACCAAGTCGTCTTCCGTCAACTACATTAATTACTTCTTTACATCGTAACTCTAAAAATGAACTTTCCACATATTAGATTTATGAGATAGCATAAATAAAAATTACAAAAAACATCAATTTTCTACAAATTTCATAAATAATTGTCATGTTGAGCAACTGCGAAACATCTATTGAACAATCTGATTTCTAAAGATTCTTCTGCAATACTTCAGAATGACAAAAAAGAAAAATCTTTTCAGCCCCTTCGACTACGCTCAGGGCTCCCTGCGGTCGGCTCGCCATGATGACATAAAAGGAGCAAGAATGCTCCTGTTTTGTTTTAGTTGAGATCCTTCGACTCTCGCTTCGCTCCCGCTCAGGATGACATAAAAGGAGCAAGAATGCTCCTTTTATGTCACTTTTAAATATTCTTCGATTTGATGAAGTGCATTTTTTTCTAATCTTGAAACTTGTGCTTGACTTATGCCAATTTCTTCACTAACTTCCATTTGTGTTTTGCCGATATAATATCTCATAAGCAAAATTTCTTTTTCTCTGCCATTTAACGTTTTAATTGCATCTTTAATTGAAATTTGTTCTTGCAAGGCTTCGTCTGTATTTTTAGTGTCTGCAATTTGGTCCATAAGTGAAATTGTGTCACTTCCGTCGGTATAAACTGGGTCGGAAAGTGAAAGCGTTTCACTTATTGCATCAAGTGCAAAGGTTACAATTTTTGGAGAAACTTGAATTTTCTTGGCAATTTCTTCAATGCTTGGCTCTCCAACCATATTGTTTGCAGAAAGTTCTTCCTTTGCTTGAAGTGCCTTATATGCCACATCTCTTAAACTGCGAGAAACCCTAACCGAGTTGTTATCTCTTAGATAACGTTTAATCTCGCCCATAATCATAGGCACTGCATAAGTTGAAAACTTTAAATTCAAGGTTTCGTCAAAGTTGTCAATTGCTTTCATAAGCCCGACACAACCAACTTGAAACATGTCATCTGCTTTTGTGCCATAGCCACCAAAACGATGAACGACAGACAAAACCAATCTTAAATTTGCAACAACAAATTGGTCACGTGCTTGCGAGTCGCCTTGTTTAACTTTTTTCATAAGCTCAATAAGGTCTTGATTTCTAACTTTTGGCAATTTTGAAGTATCAACACCAGCAATAAAAACCCTTGCACCCATAACATACCCCCTTGTGAGAGTAGTTTTGTCAAGACAAACAAAAGTATTCAAAAAAAAAGATTTTCGACAATATTAGTCAAAAATCAATAATAAAATGCTTGTTTTTCAAGTTTAGTTTTCATATCAGCCAAAATTTTCTTTTCAATTCGAGATATATAACTTTGACTTATTCCAAGTTTATCAGCTACTTCTCGCTGAGTGAGTTCATCTTGCCCTGCAAGACCAAATCTTAAAATCATAATCTCTTGTTCTCGCATATTAAGGTTGGAAATAAGGTCATATACAATCTTTTTGTCGGCATCTTTGTCCATGCCTTTATCAACTGCGTCATCTTCATTAACCAAAACATCGGCAACCAACATTTCATTTCCATCGCCATCGTCATAAAGCGGTTTTTCAAGACTAACATCTTGTTTTATGCGAGAAACTTTTCTTAGTTGCATTAAAATTTCGTTTTCAATACAACGAGAGGCATAAGTTGCAAGTTTAATTTTTTTGTCCATGTTAAAAGTCTTAACTGCCTTAATAAGTCCTATTGAGCCTATTGAAATTAAATCTTCAAAATCTATTCCACTGCTTTCAAACTTTTTGGCAATATATACAACAAGACGAAGATTATGCTCAATAAGTTTTTCAATTGCACCCTCCTTGCCCTCACATTTTTCGATTAAAAGTCGAGTTTCTTCTTCATCATCAAGCGGTTTTGGCAATTCTTCATTGCCACAAACAAAACAAACAATGTTTTTAACATTCAAAAACCTATGTTTATTAAACAAATTATAAAAGAAAATTTTAATTTTTAGCCATAATCTCATAAATTATCTCCCTTTAAGCAAATTCGCGATGCAATAAAATTTTTCTACCCAAGGCTTTATCAAATCCCGAAAAGGAAAGCCCCAGCGAAACATTTTTGTAATCTTTTTTTTCTTTACCTTCATAAATTTCAACCTTATCCGCAGTAAAAACCAAGATTGACGTGCCAGAAGCAACCGTGTTTATCTTGACGTAATGCCCACCCTCCAACTTTTTCGTATCAACCTTTTTACAGTATGCTGTCAAATAATTAATGTCAGGTTTAAGTTTTGAAAAAATATCATAAGTAATAAGGATTATCGGTTTTTTAGTAACTGGGTCATAAAGCACATTGCCACTATCTAAAAAACCTTCTTCTTCAATCTTATTCTCCCCAGAAAATAAGGCAACTTTAAAGGAAAATTGTTTAAGCTTTTTAACTCTGTTTTGATATTTTATAACAATCATGCAAACCAGATAAATTACAAATGCCAAACCTAAAACTGCAACTAATGAAATTTGACCAAAAATGTTATTCACGCCATAACATGCCCCACCAAAAAGAAAGGTAAAACCAAAGAAAATTGCATAAGTGATTAAAAACTTTTTAAAAGGCTTAATTTCAAAACACAATAAACACATAAAAAGCGAAAGAAAAATTTGTATAACAAGATTGGCTATAATACCAACATTAAAAATAGGAATAATAAGCGCAATTAATGAAGCAACTAAAGAAGCAAGAAAAGCAAATCTTGCCCTTCTATCAATACATTTTGCTGTGCATTTTATGATAAAAAAATTGATAATCAAATTTATGCAAAGAGAAAGCTCAATTAAAATTTTCATTTTCACCTCGCTAATCTAATTTTACAATTTTTAAACTCAAATTCCTAAAAAAAATATAGCGAAAAAGGTGGCAAAGCCACCTTTTTTGTCTAATCTATAAATTAAAATATCTTAATTATTACTTTGAGTAAATCCAAGTTTTTCAAGTTCCCCAATAATATACTCACTAGTCTGACCACCATCAGCAACAGAATATAAAGCATTTTGCATTGGAAGATTATTGTTCATATTTTCTACTATTGTATAATTGCTAAAACTTCCTGAGCCTAATATATATCCTTTTTTATCATTAACTTGGCTATAACATGCATTGATATAATAAGATCCCTGTGGATCCCCGATATACATTTTTATATCCTGATTACTATATCCTACAAATGTGCAATTTGTGAAAGTCCTTGGAGCTCCAGTTTGCGATATAGAACCGACAATACCACCAATATTAGTTTTTTGATTTGTGTATATCATTCCATAACCAGAGCAATTTGATATTGTCGCCATGCTACTTACATATCCAATTAATGACCCTATTCCACCTTCACTTGTTGTGTTCCCTTTAATCGTTGCATTTGATAAACAATTTGAAATATTTCCATAATCATGATATCCAACTAAACCACCAATATAACTATAAGAGGCAGTTGATTCTATATTCCCAATGTTTACGCAATTGGTTAAAGCTCCATGCTGATATCCTGCTATTCCGCCTACTTTGAAAACACTGCCTGAAATATTACCACTGAAAGAACAATTCGATAACGTCGTTGAACTTGTCGCATATCCAATAATTCCACCTGCATAAGTACCTGCTGATTGAATAATTGCATTACTTGAACAATTCGATAACGTAGTTGAATTTGTCGCATATGCTACAATTCCACCTGCATAAATGCTTGAAGTAGATATTACAGAATTTTTCAAGTTGACATTAGATATATTTGCTCTTGAAAGATATCCAAACAATCCCGCATCTCCTGAGTTTACAACAACGCCAGAAATTGTATAACCCTTTCCGTCAAATCTGCCATTAAAAGTGTGTGAATCATCCTTTCCTATTGGGGTCCATTCATGCCCACCTAGATTTATATTTTTTGTCTGTAAAAAATAATTGTCTGAATAAGTTTCACCATTATTAACATCCTTGGCTAAAAGTGCTAATTGCCCTGGTGTTGAAATTAAATATGGCTCTGACTGAGATCCATCACCACCATCAAAAGATGATGATGCATATTTAATCCAATCTTCCTTTTCTAAATCAAAATAAATAGTTGCAGATTTATTTTCTCCAGCATAAGACATAACATAATCACCATATGAACTGTCTG
>CAMUGK010000076.1 GCA_947088415.1 uncultured Bacillota bacterium
TCCTTTTGTTAAGATACCTTTATTGTAGCACGAAAAAGTAAATTTACCAAACAAATTACAAAAAATTTTAAATATTTTAGAAAAAACAATAAAAAACAAAATTTTCCTTTTTTCTACTTTCTTCTCTTTTCTTAATTTTATGCTTTTTTGCTAAAATAGTGCCAAGGAGTTCGGTTATGGCAAGAAAAATCGTCTTAACAAGTGGCAAGGGTGGTGTTGGCAAAACCACCATTACTGCAAACCTTGGTGCAAATCTCGCAAAGCTAGGTTTTAGAGTTGTGCTTTTAGATGTCGACATTGGGCTTAACAATTTAGATGTTGTGCTTGGCATTGAAGACCAAGTTATTTTTGATATTGGCGATGTTGTCATGGGCAAGTGTCGTGCAAGGCAAGCGCTTGTGCAAGATAGAAAAATTCCTTCACTTTATGTCATGCCGTCATCACATTCCTATGATAAAGTTCGCATTTTGGGCGAGCATGTTAAAAATGTTGTTGATATGCTTGATAAATCTTTTGATTACATTTTAATAGATTGTCCAGCTGGTGTTGAAGCAGGTTTTCATCGTGCGGTATTTTCGGCTAATGAAGCCATTATTGTTGTAACACCACATCTTTCAAGCATAAGGGATGCAAGCAAAGTTTTAGGACTGCTTAATGAATATGACCTGCAAAGCAAAGGTCTGGTAATCAATCGAATGCGTGGAGATTTGCTTTTAAGTGGCGAGTTTATGAATATTGAAAATATTGTTCGGTCGTTAAATATTCCGCTTCTTGGTGTTATTCCAGAAGATGACGCTATTGGCACAAGTTGTTCAACTGGCAGATTTTTAAACTCGGTTGAAAGTGCAAGGTCATTCACGCTTTTAAGTGAAAATATTCACAATGGTTCAAAAAAGATTTTTGATTGCACTTACAAATATCGTGGACTATTTGGCTATTTAAAACGCAATATAAAGAAAAAAGTTTAAAGGAGAAGGTTATGTCTTACAAAATTCAAGAGCCGTCATTAAATCGCCTTTCTTGTCTTCTTCGCAAAGATAAATGTGAAAATCCGCAATACATTTGTGAAGTTTTAAAAGGTGAGCTAGAGCCTATCATTCAAAACTATATTTCTCTTTCTTCGCCTGTCGAAGTTAGATTTCGCAAGTTTGGCGAAAAACTTTTATTTTCTGTTGAAATTGATGCCGAACGTATTCGTCCTTTCGGATATATTCCTCGATAATTTTTTATTTAGTTTGGCAAAATAGTTTTCTTTTGCATACTTTTCTTGTTAAGAAAAATATGGCATAAATCTCTTTTTCAAAGAAACAAAGCCAATTTATTTTAAAAATTCAAGTTCTCTTTGCCAATCTTCAAATCTGCATCTTGGATTTGCAGGGGAAGTTGATGGCATGTAAATTATAGGTTGTTTTACTTGAAAATTATTTTTTGTCAAATTATAGGCAAGCTTTCCATTACATAAAATCTTTTCAACTTTTGTATAAGGTGGCAAAAGTTCATGCAAATTGCAAATTAATTTAAAATCTTTCTTAAGTTCAAGGTCGCTTGAACCATTAAGTGAAGCTTCTTCAACAATGTCATACAAAGCAATGTGATGTTTAGTTAATAGGGTTTTCTTTTCATTTATTGTTAAAGGTAATTCTTCTTCTAAAGTATGCGATAAAAATTTCCAAAATCTATTTTGTTTGTTGCCATAATAAAAACCTTCTTCGCGACTTTTAATGCTAGGGAAACTACCCAAAATCAAGACTTGGCTATTATTGTCATAAAAAGGTTGAAATCCAGTTTTCTTCATACAAATATTTTATCATAATTGATAATTTTTTTCAAATAATAAAAGAAATTTGTTTGAAATTATAAAAATAATTTGATATAATCAATTTCGGAGGGGTTATGATTAATATAGCAATTGATGGTCATGTAGGTTGTGGCAAAAGCACACTTGCAAAAGGTTTGGCTAAAAGACTTGGCTTTAATGTTTTTGACACTGGTGCGATTTATCGTGGGCTTGCATGCGAATATAAGGCAAGAAATCTTGGCGTGCCAACGCAAGATATTATTGAACAATTTATTGAAAGTGTTGAAGTAAATATTGAATTTATCAATGAAGTTCAACATGTTTACGTCAACGGCAAAGATTACACGCCATACTTGCGTTTAGAAGAAACTTCGGTTATGGCTGGCAAAGTTTCGCCATTTAAGGTTTTAAGAAAAAAAGTGCTTTCACTCCAACGTGAGTTTGCATCAACACATAATGTTGTGATGGAAGGTCGAGATATTGGCACAGAAGTTTTGCCAAATGCAGATTTCAAATTTTTTGTAACTGCAAGAGAAGATGTAAGGGCACAAAGGCGTTTTGACCAAATTAAAGATAAACCCAATGCACCTACATATCAAGAGATTTTAAAAGATTTAAGAGATAGAGATTATAGTGATGAACATCGCGAAGTTTCGCCATTAAAACCAGCACAAGATTCAATCATTATTGATTCGTCAGACCAGACGCTTGAGCAAACTATTGAAGAGTGTCTTAATATTATTAAAAATAAAAGAAAAGAAATAGAATAAAAAAAGAGTGATTTTCACTCTTTTTTTTAACTAAAAGATAATGCTCCACCATTTACACCAATGGTTTGACCTGTGATGTATGAGGCTTTTTCAGATGCTAAGAATAGGGCAGTGGAAGCAATTTCTTCTGGCAAGCCAACACGTTTTAATGGTATAAATTTTTTGCAATATTCAATTGCACTTTCTGGAAAGGAAGATGTCATGTTTGTCAATATAAACCCTGGGGCAATTGAATTTACTCTTATTCCAAGATTTCCAACTTCTCTTGCAAGCGATTGTGTCAAGGCGATTATTCCAGCCTTAGACGCCGAATAAACACTATTGCAACTTGACCCAGTTTGTCCATTTATTGACGAAATATTGACAATGTTTCCATGTTTGTTTTTTATAAAATATTTAAGACACTCACGATTGCAAATTATAGAACCCAAAAGATTGGTGTTTAAAAGTTCTTGAATTTCTTGGTCACTTTTTTCGATTAATAGTGTTTCGTTTTCACTCATGCCAGCGTTGGCAACAAGACAATCAACATAGTCAAAGTCTTTGAAGATTTTATTGAAGACATTTGTAATTTCTTGTGGGTTTGAAATATTTAATTTATATGATTCAACTTGAACATCAAATTCTTTGTATATGTTTATATCAATATCATGAGAATTGTAGGTTAGTGCAAGATTATAGCCTGCCTTTGCAAATTCAAGGGCAGTGGCTTTGCCTATTCCACCTGATGCACCTGTGATGATTACTGTTTTTCTTAACATATCCATGCAACTCCTATTGCTGGGCCAATGTGTGATGCAACAACTGGACCAATTTCGCCTTCATAAGTTGGAATATTTTGAAATTTTCCAACAAGTGCTTTTTTAAGCATATCAAAATATTTGGTGTTTGCAATGTGAATGATAAAAAGCCTTTTAATATTTTGTGGAATCATACCAACAATTTCTTGAATGGCTTTTGCAATGCCAATTGTCTTTTTTGCACAACCTAAAACGCCTTCTTTAAATGCTAATATTGGTTTAAGTTGAAGTAAACTTCCAACAGTTGCGCTGACTTTGCCAATTCTTCCACCACGTTTAAGATATTCAAGACTGTCAGGAACAAAAGTTATTTGGCTGTTTACTTGAAGGCGAGAAATTTCTTCAAGAATTTGCTCTCTTGAAAATCCTTTTTTAATCATGTCAAGAGTTTCCATAATAAATCCCCAAGTTGCTTGACAACAAGATTTACTATCAATAACTGTTATTTTATCAGGACATTTGCACTGTGCTTTGGCGAGATTAGCAACGCTGTAAGTTCCAGAAAGGGTGTAAGAAATGGTAAAAACAATTCCTTCGTCGCCATTGTCAATAATGCTGTTATATTCATCAATAAAAACCTGCAAAGATGGTTGACTGGTTTTAGGAAAAACTTTAGTTCGAGTAAATTTTTCAAAAAAATCGTCGTAAGAGCCAGGTGCACCTTCATCGAATTCATCATCTTCAAAAAGCACACGAAGTGGAATAACTTTTACATTATTTTCTCTTGCAAAATCGGTTGGTAAATAGGCGGTAGAATCCGTTAAAATTTTAATCATGTTTTGCTCCTTAAGTTAGATTTATGTTTAAAGATAGATATTGTTTCTTTTGTTTAAAAGATTTTATCACAAAAGATGAATTTATCAAAATTATTTTTGCTAATATTTTCAATTCTTCACAAAAACTTTAGTTTTGTGCTTTTAAACTTTTAAAATTTAAAATTTTAATAAAAATATTGTAAATTCATTTTGAATTTTGAGTTTATTTTTGTAAAATAAACTTAAGAGGTAAATCATGAAAAATAAAATTAAAGTTATTATAGACAGTGA
>CAMUGK010000077.1 GCA_947088415.1 uncultured Bacillota bacterium
GATAAGAAAATTATATTTGAATCTTGGGGGTTCGATATAAAAGATTTTGAAAAATTGAAAGATATTTTGGAATTGCAAGTATGTAAAAATTATCTATCAGGGAAATATGTGTTGAAAGATTTAGATGAATTTGGGCAACGTTTGGCTATACCGATAAACATAGATGGACATGAATTTTATAGTGGTTGGATGTTATATCCAGAAGGGAAATTGAAGAATGCTACGCCATTTGGAGGTTGGATAAAATGAAAGAAAATGATATTGTCACTTTAATAAATTTAAAGAAAGAATATAAAGAAAGAAACTTATATTTAAATTGTAATGGAGTTATTTTAAAAATATTGCCGCATGATAAATTGCAAGTAATTTTCTTTAATGATAAAAATGTTGGAGATTATGCAGTGGTTGTTGTAGATGTTATTGACGTCAAAAAACAAGATATGAAATTGCCATTAAACTTTATTAAAGAATTAAAAAATTCAAAAAAGGTTTCTGAAGAAAAAATTGTTAAAAAATTAATGTTCAAGGATTTTAATTTAAAAGAATGTGATAGAGTCGAACTTCTTGTTGAAAATGAAAAATATTCTAAATTTGGAGTTCATAAAGGCGATGTTGGCTATGTTGCTCTTGATTATGCTGTATCAAACTCAGTTTTAGTAGATTTTTCTAGAATCGATGAGAATGGTGAATATTTTGTAGATTGTATTGAAGTAAAAATAGATGATTTAAAGGTTGTGAATTAATTTTTAAAAATTTTAAATTTTTACTTGACAAATCCCCCCCCCGTGTATAATGGAGTTAAGGAGGTGGAAAATGAAAAAAGATCTTAGTGAAATGTCAACAAGAGAAGTTATCGAATACATTGTCGAAACTCGAGACTTCACTATTAAAGACCAACTTGAAAAAGGTTTAGGTCATAGTTATCTTCATACTTATACTCAACTTAATGAAGCATATAAATTATTAGACAAGTATAAAGATAATGGTGCTAAACATGAGTTAGTGCGTGATGCTATTGGTTCACTTGGTGGAAATGGTATGCGTGATAGAGCGTCTACCATTGCCAGATATAAGACAGAAGTTGAACATGACGAGACGACAACCGAACAAGTTATTGCCAACTATGCTTTATGGGAAAAACAAAAAATCAATGACGGCAAAAGTTTAACTAAAGAAAGAGCATTTTTAGAACAAGGTTTCTAAAAAAATATCCTAATTTCTAGGATATTTTTTATTTGTTTGCTATTATGCATTGCATACTAGTGCCATATATTGACAAAATTCTATATTTTTTTGCATAATAGCCACATTTTATTTGACAGACTAGTCTTAATTTTTATATAATAGACTCAAGAGGTATAATATGGAAATTTATGCAAAGGGTCAACTTTCTTATTTGATTTTAAATTGTCTTTTAGAGCGTGACTATTATGGTCTTGACATTATCTCTGAAATTAAAGACCGCTCAAATGGCAGAATTTTGCTTAAAAAGCCAAGTGTTTATTCAAACTTGACTAGAATGGAAAAACAAGGGCAAGTTTCTTCTTATGTGCAAAGCAGTGAACTTGGTCCAAACAGAAAATATTACAGCATTACCGAAAAAGGTCGTGACACTTTTGCATCATTAAAAGAATATTTTGACCGCAATGGAATTGATGTATTTAGAGATTTCTTTGAAGAAGGTGCTATGGAATCCCCTATTCAACCAGTTCAAGAAAAGCCTTTTATGTTTAAAGTTGAAATTGAAAGTGAAGAAGAAAAAACGCAAGAAGTTGAGCAAGATGACTTTTTTGATTTTTCGTCTTTGGAAGAACAGCCAAAGCAAGAAGAAGTTGTTGACGACGGCAAATTTTTAGAAAAAGTTGAAATTAAAGAAGAAAACCAAGAGCCAAAACAAATTTTTAGCATTGCAAATTTATTGAAACAAGAAGAGAAAAAGCAAGAAGTTCTTGAAAAAGAAGAAATTGCTCTCAAGCAAGAAGAAGTTGAAGAAGTTCAATCTGTTATAGAACAGCCTACCCCACAACCACAAGTAAATTTAGTTGAAGACCAAACAATTTTTGCTTCTACTCAACTTTCAAATCAACAAATTTATGATATTTCAAAAGATATTAACAAGTATAAAAGAAAACGCAGTTTTGCTGAAGACCAAATGGCGTTTGCTGTTAGCGACCCACTAGCACGTGACGATGAAAAAACAAGACAAAACATTGAAGAACTTAAAAGTTCAATTTTGGCAAACAAGGGTAAGACTGACCAACGCATGAGCCAAGATGAATTTTATAGAGTAAAACCAGAAAAGCCGGTTCAACAAACTTCGGCAAGTGTTAGAAATTTTTATGCAACCTTGCCTACATCAAATCCAGAGCCTGTAAAACAAGAGTCTCCTTTGTCTGATGACGGTGTATTTATCAGCGGACAGGCTTATGATGCTTCACAAGTTGCTAAAGCAAGAAAGATTGAGCCTCCACGTCTTAAAATTATGGGAGAAAAAGAAAATCCACTCCCTGCACCAAAGCGTGACAATTCTGTTGACCTTTCTCATAAAGAGATTATTTCTAAACTTTACTCAAAAAGCAAAGGTGGAAATGGTGAAGGTCAAGTTGATGACAACTATATCTATGATTATGATGACTTGCAAGATTATTATCATACGCAAGGCATAGCGTTTAAAGTTTATGAAAAAAAGACAGTAATTGAAAAACATAACACAAACAAACTTGGCTTTATTGCATCTGCAATTTGTTTTGGTTTGGCAATTTTATCGACAATTGGAATTTTTATTGCACTATATTTGACTGCAAATATTATGAAAGCAACTGCTTTTCTTTATCTTGCCTTCCCTATTGCTTTTGGTGTTGAATTTGGTGTTAGATTATTCTATTACAAAAAACACACTAGTTGGGAACCTAAACCTATGTTGCCAAGTTGGCTTGTTTGTTTGATTGCAGTTTTTGGTTTAGGGGCAATTGTTGGTCTTAATTTTGCATTTGGATTAACGCCAGAAAACTGGTTAACTTTCTCGACCACCCTATTCTTGCCAGCAGTTTATATTTTAATTTATCTTCCTGTTTATAATTTTATTAAAAAATCTTTAATAATTAAACATTGGAGATAAATATGACAAAAAGCATGGATAATGGATTTGTAAAAATATTGACTGGTTTTGTATTGGCTTCGATAAAAATTAAAGCACTTAATGATTTTAATTATCGTCATGATAATAATTATCATTTGAGTTCTGTTTATCATGACCTTTATGATTTTGTTTATGGTTCAGACAATTCACAACTCATTATCACGCATGAAGAATTTGAAAATCTAAAATAAAAAAGATGTATTAGTCACTTACTTTTGAAACTAGCGGAATAATTAAAGAGAAACATAGACGAAAAACAGCCATGTTTTCTTTTTTACCCTTACTCTCTCTTAACTGCAAAATAAAGCGAATACTTCTGCCGTTGTCACAGGTTGTCGTAAAAATAAATAATCTACAAATCATATGACACTTGCCTTGACCTTGACAACAAAGAATATTCGCTTAAATTAGAAAATAGAGAGAAGAAAACAAAAGCAAAAGAGCGGTCTGCGTTACGCTCCGCAAGCAACCGCTCTTTTTTGAGCAAAATTAAGTTTAGGCGTGTGCTTGTCTGGCGAGGCGAAGCCGAGCCACTTGTTATATACAAGCACACGCCAGAATCCCAAAATGAATTTTTTATAAAAAATGATGCATTTTTAACAAGAGTATGTTATAATACAAAAGTATAAGGAGAGAAAAGATGACAACTTTTGAAATTCTGTTAATAACATTTTTAGCAATGATTTTAATCTCAATTATTTTAGTGAGTGTAACTATTTTATTTAAAATCAAAATAGATAGAAGAAAGGCGGCGATATTATCTCACAGAGAACTATGGTTATATTACATGAATGAGCCAGAATTAGCTGGAATTTTGAGTAATAATAATGGCACTGGAGAATGTCCAATTAAAGCAGATAAGATGAGTGAAAAGCAATATAGGTTTTTGGTCTTATTTCTTAACCACATGGAATCTATGTTGCCATCATGGAAGAAATATGAAAAAGATTGGGTCGGGTTGTTTAGAAATCCATGTTTAAGAAAAGTTTATGAAAATACAAAATTATATAGAAATAAAAAGTTTTGCAAATTGATAGATGGAATAATAAATGGATATCAAGATTAGTTAAAATCCAATGGAATACAAAAAGACAGTTTATTATTTTTGATTAACTGTCCTTTTTATTTTGCTAGTTTCAAAATTTATAGCCCTTAATCATCTTTTTTTATTTATTTCTTTTAAAAATTGTCCAGAGTAAATCTATG
>CAMUGK010000078.1 GCA_947088415.1 uncultured Bacillota bacterium
AAACCATATCTTGCAAAATTTTTGGCATGGAACTATAAAGTCCACAAAGTTCAAAACCGAGTGGGACTTTCTTTATTTTTAATACCGCATAAGGCCTGTCATTATAACCTAAAAGTTTGCAAGGTCTTAAAGCTTGAGTTTTTAGTGCATCTTTGCCTTGTTCAATAAGTTTTTCAATTGAGTTTATTCCACTTTCAACCTTTTTTGCACCAGTAAAATCTAAAAAATCGTTGTGTGCTTTGACTATGCGATTGACAAACTTTAAATATTCATCATAATCAAAAGGATAATAAAGGTCATCTGAATTATCATCTTCTTTTTTAAACAACAAATTTTCATCAACACTGTCTAGAACAGGACTTTCATAAAGTCCATCTTGACAACGCATTGAGCCATATTGTTTTTTAAGCCAATCAAAAAGTTGACCTTGCGAATGTGGACCTGTTGCAATCAAAGTTGGCTCATCAATGTCTATTTCATTAACTAAAGCTTTAAAAACTTGAATATTTTTATTGTTATTAATTAATTTTCTGCTTTCTTCTAAAAGTCGAGAAGAAAGACAACCGCATTCAACAAGACCATTTTTATGAAATTTTTCTTCAATATTAATAAGTGGGCTTTCCAAAAATTTAAGTTCACTTCTTAAAATATCTCTTGCAAAATGAGAATTTTCATTATTTTTATATAAAAGTTCACAAGAACTCATGTCGCATTTATAATTTTCGCCTATATCAAAAATATGAACCTTAATGTCGTGGCTCGCCAAAAACAAGGCAGATTCAATCCCCGCAAAGCCAGCGCCAATAATGTTCACAATTTTGTTAATTTTCATCATTTTCAACCTTAAAGTCACATTCGTGAGAAGAGCATTTTGTAATCTTGCCTTTAATAATGATTGGACTATTGCATTTAGGGCATTTATCCCCAGTTGCAACATCCCAGCTCATAAATTTGCAGTTTGGATAACGTGTGCAAGAATAATATTTTTTGCCACGCTTTGAAAATCTTTCAACCATGTCTGCCCCGCATTCAGGACATTTTCCTGCAAGCTTTTGTGGCTTTTTCTCTTCATTTTCTAAAGGTTTAATATTTTTACATTTTGGGAAATTGCTACACCCTAAAAACTTGCCATAACGACCTTCTCTTATAAGCATTTTATGTCCACATTTTTCACAAACTATGTCGGTTTCTTGTGGTGGAGTTTTCATAGTCACACTGCTTGCATCAGCCTTGCCAAGAAGTCCGCTAAACCCTTCCCAGAAAGACTCTATAACTTTACGCCACTCGTCTTTATCTTCGGCAATGTCATCAAGACGTTGCTCCATATGAGCAGTAAATTTAACATTGATAACCGAACTAAAGAACTGGTCAAGATAGTCTGTGACATTTTCGCCTAACTTGGTTGGAACTAAATATTTCCCTTCTTTGCCACAATACTCTCTGCTTGTTAAAACAGTAATTGTTGCGGCATAAGTTGCAGGACGACCAATTCCTTTTTCTTCCATGGCTTTAACTAAACTTGCTTCTGTAAAACGAGTTGGTGGTTTGGTAAATTTTTGTTCTGGCAAAATTTCCTTACAAGAAACAACTTCGCCTTCCTCCATTATTGGAAGTTTGCCAGCCATATTGCCGTCTTTTTTATCTTCATCAACAAATTCTTTATAAACCGAAGTATAACCAGGGAAGTTCATAGTTCTTCCGCTTGCTTTAAAACCATAACCATTGTTGTTGAAAGTGATAGAAACGTTTGAATATTCGGCGTCACTCATTTGACTTGCTAAAAATCTTTCATAAATAAGTTTATAAAGTTTATAGTTATCTGGCGAAACAGTTTCTTTAATAAACTCTGGCTTAATGTCCATAGAAATAGGACGGATTGCTTCGTGGGCGTCTTGAGCAGACTCTTTTGTATGATAAATATTAGGTTTTTCTGGCACAAACTTATCGCCATAAACCTGCTTGATATAATTTCGGCATGCTTCTTGAGCATCAGTGGAAACTCTGACAGAGTCTGTTCTGATATAAGTGATAAGTGCGGTTTTACCTTCGCCTTTAACTTCAACCCCTTCATAAAGTTGTTGAGCAGAAGATGAAGTTCGCTTTAAACTCATGCCAAGCTTGTTGAGTGCATCTTGTTGCATTGTTGAAGTTGTAAAAGGTGGAAGTGCATGAGATTTGGTGTTAGATTTTTTAAGTTCAGAAATTTTAAACTCGCCCTGTTTAATCTCTGACATAACACTATCAACTTCTTCCTTATTTTTAGGAACAAACTTCTTTTTATTTTTGGTTGTAAGAGTTGCTTTAAATCCTTGCTTTTCCTTTTCCATATTAGCAGTAACTGTCCAATATTCTTCTGGAATAAAAGCTTGAATTTCTTTCTCTCTATCAACAACAAGTTTGAGTGCAACCGATTGAACACGCCCAGCAGAAAGCTTTGGTGCAATTTTTTTGCAAAGAATAGGCGAAAGTTTATAGCCCACAATTCTATCCATAACTCTGCGTGCCTGCTGTGCATCAACTAAATTAAGGTCAATCATTCTTGGCTGTTCAAGTGCCTTTGTGACAGCCTTTTTTGAAATTTCATTAAATTGAATACGGCATTTTTTATCTTCAGGATAACCTAAAAGATAGGCAACATGCCAAGAAATAGCCTCTCCTTCACGGTCGGGGTCGGTTGCGATAAAAACTTCGTCGGCTTCTTTAGCCTTTTTTTGCATGCTTGAAATAAGTTCTTTTTTGTCTGAAAGAACTTCATACTTTGGCTCAAAATTATTTTTTATGTCAATAGCAAAACTTTTTGGTGGAAGGTCACGAATATGCCCTTTTGTGGCAAAAACTTCATAATCACTTCCTAAATATTTTTTTAAAGATTCTCTCTTTGCAGGAGATTCAATAATAACAAGTTTCAATCTGTCCTCCATTAAATTGCCACATATGAATTACCAGGCAACTTCTTTATTAAACCACGAATTTCAAGGAATGTCAAATAAGAATTAAGGTTTTTTACATCAAAACCCGAATTTTCTTGCAAATATACCATATCTTTCTCGCCATTTTTGAGTAAATCAAGAATAATTTCCTCTTGTGCTGATATATCTGAGACTTTTGTAGTCTTTGGTTTTTCAGTTATGTTATATTCATCTAATATGTCTTTTGCAGACAAAACACACTTGGCGTGACCACATGAAATTAATAAATTTGGCAGGTCACTTGTGCGTTCGGTAATATTCCCCGGCACAGCAAAAACATCTCTGCCACTCTCTAAAGCAAAATCTTTTGTGCTTCGAGTTCCACTTTTTAAATCGCCCTCTGTAATAAGCACGCCACTAGAAAGTCCTGCGACAATGCGGTTTCTTTCAATAAACATATAGTTTTGTGGCTTGACTGATGGAGGATATTCACTAATAAGAAGTCCTTTTTCAGAGATTGTTTTGCTTAAATCAGTATGTGCTGGCGGATAGATATGATTAAATCCCCCACCTAACACTGCAATAGTCTTTCCGCCCATATCAAGAGTCTTTTTATGTGCAATGCTGTCGATGCCATATGCAAGACCACTTATAATAGTCACTCCACTGCTTGCCAAATCTTTGGTTATCCTTTCTGTAATGGTTCGACCATAATTGCTTGGCTTTCTTGTGCCAACAACGGCAATTGAAAAAGAATTTAAAAGCGATAAATCTCCCTTGCAAAACAAAATGCTTGGTGGGTTTGGAATATTTTTAAGTTTTTCAGGAAATTCTTTGCTAACGCAGGTTAAAACTTGTATTTCGGATTTTTCAAGAGCATCAAAATATTCTCTAACTCTTAATGAATTAGATTGACTTCGCATATATTCAAGGTCTTGAAATTTTAAAAATTTATCAAGCCCTTGTTGCTTTGAAAAATCTGAAATTTCAAAACTTTGCACTACAGATAATATCTCATCTATCTTTTTTGATGGAAGATTGAATTGAGAAAGCCAAATTAAAAATTTTTCTATTTCTTTCATAATAATCCTTTTTTTTATAAATTCTCTCTTGTTTTTGTTAAAAATTCAAGGATGACAAATTTCGCTTTAATTCCAATATTTTCTGTCTAAACTGCGATAGCCAATGGCTTCGGCAATGTGAACTGCTTGAATATCTTGAAAGCCTTCAAGGTCAGCAATAGTTCGTGCAACTTTTAAAATACGGTCATGTGCGCGAGCAGAAAGATTAAGTCTTTCAAATGCCGAACGCAAAATGTTTTCACTCATTTCATCAAGCTTGCAATATTTTTTAACCTGTGGAACAGACATTTTGGCATTGCAATAAATTTTGTCATCTTTAAATCTGTCAAGTTGAAC
>CAMUGK010000079.1 GCA_947088415.1 uncultured Bacillota bacterium
TTATAATTTTAAGTTTATTTTGTCTGATTGCATCACCAATAGCAAACTTGAGTTCAGAAAAAAACGACTGAGTTTTATAAGATTTTTTCATATTACATAAATATTAATATTTCGACAAAAAAAGAACAGATGCCCTGTCCTTTTTAAATATTAATAAAGTTCATTCAATTTTTCTGCCATAATTTTAACATGTTCATAAGTAAGTCCGCCTTGGAAGTATGCAATATAAGGTTTTTTGATTGGGCTATCACAACTAAGTTCAATGCTAGCCCCACCTACAAATGTGCCTGCCGACATGATAACTTGGTCTTCATACCCCGGCATATCCCATGGCATTGGTGTAACAAAACTATCAACTGGAGATAAACTTTGCACAAGTTGAACAAATTTGACAAGTTCTTTATCAGTATTAAATACAACCGATTTGATTATGTCAAAGGCTGGCTCGTTGCTTGCTGGCAGAACTTTATAGCCTTTCTTTTCCATTACCTTTCCAACAAGATAACCACCCTTTATGCTTTGTGCAACAACATGTGGGGCAAGGAAAAAACCTTGATAGAACATGCGATAACCCATTTCAAAAGACCCTACTTCTAAAAGAAGTGAAGGAGAAGTAAAGCGAGTTGCAATTTTTTGAATCGCTTCATCTTTGCCGACAATATATCCACCTGTTGGGGCAAGTCCACCACCTGGGTTTTTAATTAATGAGCCAACAATAATATCTGCGCCAACTTCTGTTGGTTCTCTAGTTTCAACAAATTCGCCATAGCAATTATCTACACAAATAAAAGATTTTGGAGAAAGTGTTTTAATATTTTTAAAAACTTCTTCCATGTCTTCAACAGAGAAAGGTTTTCGGCTTGAATAACCTCTTGAGCGTTGCAAGAAAACCACCTTTGGTTTAAGTTTTTTGACAAGTTTGTATATTTTTTCTTGGTCTAGTTTGCCGTCAACAAGGTCAATTTGTTTGTATTCAACACCAAACTCCTCTAGTGAGCCATTATCTTTGCCAAATAAAGTGTCTTGAAGAGTGTCATAAAGTTCACCAGAAATTGATAAGAGTATATCTTTTGGTCTTAAAAGTCCATAAAGAACTGTTGAAATTGCATGAGAGCCACAAGTGATTAATGGCGAAACAATTGCGTTTTCTCCGCCAAAAACTTTAGCATAAAGTTTGGCAAGTTTATCTCTTCCCCTATCATCATAGCCATAACCAGTACTTCCAGCAAAGTCACTTGCAGAAATTCTGCAATCAATAAAAGCATTTAAAACTTTCTTTTGATTGAAGTATGCAATTTCATCAACCTTTTGGAAGGCACTTTTTAATTCTTCTTCACATTTTTTTAAATCTACTTTCATTTTTATCTCCTACCTAAAAAATTTTCTGTTTGAGTTAAAATTTGATTGAATGCTTTTTGTCTATCTAAAGCGTCAACATAAATTATGCCTTCCATACCACGAAGAAATGTAAGTTGACGTTTTGCGTAATTGCGTGAATGTTGTTTGATTAGTTCTATAGATGTTTTTTCGTCAATGTTGCCATTTAAAAATTCAACAACTTCTTTATAGCCAATTGCTTTCATAGGTTGACTATCAATTTTTACACCGCTCTTTAAAAGATTTTCAACTTCATCTATTAAGCCTTGGGTTATCATTTTATCTACCCTTGCATTTATGCGGTCATACAAAATTGCTCTGTCTAAATTTAAGGCAAAGGTTAAACTTTGCAAATCTATTTTGTTTTTAGTTTGTTCACTGCCAAACTGACAAACCTCTAAAGCACGAATCAATCTTTTTGTATTATTTGGACTAATTTTTTCTGCCATTTGTGGATTTATTTTATTAAGGTTGTCCCAAAGGACTTGACTTCCTTTTTCTTGTGCTAAAATTTGATTTTCTTGGCGAAAGTCATCATGTTTTTCTGTTCCACCAAAGTTATAACCTTGAGTTAATGCTTTGATATACAACCCTGTGCCACCAACGACAATTGGAAGATTGCCTTTTTCATTTATTTCATGAATTTTTTGTCGTGTAAATTCAACAAAGTCATAAACCGAAAAATATTCATTAGGTTCGACAATATCTATTGCATAATGTTTGACGCCTTGCATTTCTTCTTTAGTTATTTTTGCCGAGCCAATATCAAAACCTTTATAAATTGCAACTGAATCCGACGAAATAATCTTGCCCCTTAAATTCAAGGCAAGTTTTATTGCAATCTCGCTTTTGCCAACACCTGTTGGCCCTAAAATAAATATGGCTTTATCCATAACAATCCTTAAACAATTCGTCCAAACATCTTTTCTATTTCTTTTTTAGTAAATTGCAAACAAACCGGTCTGCCATGTGGGCAAAGCATTTTGCCTTTTCGCACTTCTTCAATCAAATAAGCACATTGGTCTTTTGAAATGCTATCTCCACCTTTAATTGCATGTTTGCAAGCAGTTTGACAAAGTTTTTCATGAATAAAATCACTTGGTTTTTTCTCAAATAAAATACTATCTCTTGTAATTTCATCAATAAATTTTTTTAAACTGAGATTTGCCAAAACCAACGGAATATTTTCAATTTGATATGTGTTTTTGTCTTTACATGTAATTGTGAAACCTATTTTTTTAAGTTCTTGAAAAACATTTTCAAGTCTGCTTGCTTCAAGCGAGCCGACTTTAAACACGTATGGCAAGAAAAGTGGTTGAATGGCAAGTGCCTGACTATTTATTTGATTTTCAAGCTTATCAAACAAAAGTCTTTCATGTGCTGCATGTTGGTCAAGAAAATATAAAGCTTGCCTAAGTTCGACAACAATGTAAGTATTGAAAATCGTTCCCAAAATTTTCATTTCTTCTTCGACTGAACTTTCTAGGAATTTTTCTTTTTCAATTTGTTCTTCTTTTAAAACTTCTTCTTCACTTTTTGTGCGATTGTGCAAAATGTCAAAAGCATGTGGAGAATCTGGCATATCAAAATAAAGGTCTCCACCCTCTATATTTTTTGGAATTTTTTCTACTTCAAGTTTAACTTCACTAAAATCTGGAGGCAAAATAGGTTGACGTTTGTCTACATATTCAATTTTCTCTTCTGGCTTTATGACAACTTCTTCAAGTGGCTTAAATTCATCTGTATGATTAACTGTTACAATATATCGTGAACCTTCTGTCTCACTTAAAGGCTCTTTTTTATCTTTGTAATATGGATTATAATTATCATCAATAAAACTTAAAGTTTGTTGTTCTTCATATTTTTCGTCTATTCCAAAAGTTGCAATTTGTCCGACTGACGAAAGTGCTTTGTCTAATGCGCGGGTTATAAAACCAAAAATCCAAGTCGAGTTTTCAAATTTGACTTCCTTTTTAGATGGATGCACATTGACATCAACACTATCTGTTGGAACTGACAAATTTAAAACATAAACAGGAAATCTGCCCTTCATTAAAAAACCTTCATAAACACCTTGAACTGCTGAAGAAATTAGATAATTTTCTACATATCTGTTATTGATAAAAAGGGTTTGGAATGTGCGATTACTTTTTGAAATTTTAGGTTTTGTAATATAGCCTTGAATACGATAATTCCTTTCGCTGTAATCTACTTCAATTAAACTATCATACACTTCTCTGCCATATATTGTATATATTATGTCTTGCATACTACTACATCTTGTATTATATATTTGTTTTCCATCTATATAATATTGAAAGGCAATTTCTGGATGAGAAAGCATAAATTTTTCTACAAGGTGTGTTACTTCGCCTTCTTCAATTTTCGGTTTCTTTAAAAATTTTAAACGTGCTGGAGTGTTAAAAAACAAATCTCTTGCAATTAAAGTTGTGCCATTTTGACGTGCAACTTCCTTTATTTCACTAAAAATTCCACCATCAACATTGATTGAATAGCCAACATCATTATCTGGCACTTTTGATGAAAGATAGATATGACAAACAGATGAAATGCTTGCAAGGGCTTCCCCACGAAAGCCAAGCGACATTATGCTTTCAAGGTCTTCAACTTCTTTAATTTTACTTGTTGCATGTGGTTTAAAGGCAACAATAAGGTCATCTTTTTCAATTCCACAACCATCATCTGAGACCTGAATCTTTTTGATTCCACCGCTTTCAATTTCAATTGAAATGTTTGTTGCACCTGCGTCTATTGAGTTTTCAACAAGTTCTTTAACAATTGACGCAGGTCGTTCAACAACTTCCCCTGCACTTATGCGATTGAATACTCTTGGCTCTAAAATATTAATTTTCATATTATTCCTCCTTTTCTTTTGCTTTAGTTGAAAGTTCATTTAAAA
>CAMUGK010000080.1 GCA_947088415.1 uncultured Bacillota bacterium
AAGGCGAGATGAATGGAACAAGATTCACTATGGATGTGCTTTCATATAATAAATAAATCTCATTACCTACTTTTGATGTATCTTGGGTTGTTGCTTTAGCTCAAGCATAAAATAGATGACTTATTGTCATTTTTTTTCGTTTGTTGAAAAGTTTTATTGTAAAATTAAAAAATTTTTAATAGCCGAGATTGCGAAATCTCGGTTATTTTTTTATAACAAGAGTGCCTATTTTAAAGGGGTTTAAATTTTGTAAAAAATAGCAAAAACCACAATATATTGATTTTTCTTACAAAATTATATACAATATATAGTAAAAATTGTTTGACATTCATATTTTATTATTGTAAACTTAGTCTTGTAAAACTTGTGACGGAGGTTAATTATGCAAGTAATCAAAAGAAATGGGGCATTTGTCGATTTTGACCCTACAAAAATCAAAGTTGCTATTGAAAAGGCAAACAACGAACTTGAAAAAAGTGAACAGGCTTCTTGCAATGAAATCAAGGAAATTGTAACTCACATTCAAGGACTTGGCAAGAAAAGGCTTCTTGTTGAAGATATTCAAGATATTATCGAAAAGAAACTTATGGAGTTTGGTCATTTTGAACTTGCAAAGAAATATATCGTTTATAGATATACACGTGAACTTGTTAGAAAGGCAAATTCAACCGACCTTGCAATTAAAGAACTTATTGACGGAGAAAGCGAATATTGGAACACTGAAAATTCTAACAAGAATGCCAAAGTTGTAACAACTCAAAGAGATTATATTGCAGGTATTACAAGCACAGATATAACACGTCGTTTCTTACTTCCTGAAGATATTGTTTCCGCACATGATGAAGGTATTATTCACTTCCATGATGCAGACTATTTTGCTCAAAGTGCACTTCACAACTGCGACCTTATAAATTTGGAAGATATGCTTCAAAATGGAACAAACATTAACAGTGTTATGATTGAAAAACCACACAGATTTTTGACTGCTATGACAATTGCAACTCAACTTATTACTGCAGTTTCTTCTAGTCAATATGGTGGTGCAACAATTACACTTACTCATCTTGCACCATTTGTTAGAGATAGTTATAGTTATTATTTAAAAAGATATACACAAAGAGGCTTGTCTAAAGAAGATTGCGAAAAGTTTGCTAAAGAGGATTTGAGAAAAGAAATAACTGACGGCGTGCAAACTTTCCAATATCAAATCAATTCAATGACAACCACAAATGGTCAAGCGCCATTCCTTTCTGTCTGCATGTATATTGGCGAAACAGAAGAATACAAAGAAGAACTGGCTTTAATTATTGAAGAATTTTTAAAACAACGTATTATCGGAATGAAAAATGAAAAGGGTGTTTACATTACTCCTGCTTTCCCAAAACTTTTGTATGTTTTGGAAGAAGACAACATTCACGAAAACAGCAAATATTATTATTTAACAAAACTTGCAGCAGAATGTAGTGCAAAGCGTATGGTGCCTGACTACATATCTGAAAAAGTGATGAAAAAACTTAAAATTGACAAAAATGGAAATGGTCAATGTTACCCATGTATGGGTTGCAGGTCATTCCTTACACCTTATGTTGATGAAAATGGCAAGCCTAAATATTATGGCAGATTTAACCAAGGCGTTGTAACAATTAACCTTATTGACGTTGCACTCTCTTCTGATAAAAATAGAGATGAATTTTGGAAGATTTTTGACGAACGTCTTGAACTTTGCCACCGTGCATTACAAATTCGTCATAAACGTCTCAGCAATGTAACTTCTGACGTTGCACCAATTCTTTGGCAACATGGGGCACTTGCAAGACTTAAGAAAGGTGAAAGCATTCATGAATTATTACATCATGGCTATTCAACAATTTCACTTGGTTATGCTGGCCTTTATGAAACTGTTAAGTTTATGACAGGTCATAGTCATACAGACAATGGTGAAGGTAAACAATTTGGGCTTGAAGTTATGCAACACATGATTGACAAGTGTAATGAATGGAAAAAGGCAGAAGATATTGATTATTCTGTTTATGGAACTCCTATTGAATCAACCACTTATAAATTTGCAAAATGTCTCAAAAAACGTTTTGGAACAATTAAAGATATTACCGATAGAAGTTATATAACAAATTCTTATCATGTTCCTGTCTTTGAAGAAATTGACGCATTCACTAAGCTTAAACTTGAAAGCGAATTTCAAAGGCTTAGCCCCGGGGGAGCAATTTCTTACATTGAGGCACCAAACCTTACTGGCAATTTAAATGCTGTTATTGAAGTTATCAAATTTATCTATGACAACATCATGTATGCTGAAATTAACTCAAAATCTGACTTTTGTCAAAACTGTGGTTATACTGGTGAAATCATGATTGATGACAATCTTGAATGGTATTGTCCAAATTGTGGCAATCGTGACCATGACAAACTCAATGTTGCAAGAAGAACTTGTGGATATATTGGCACAAATTTCTGGAATAAGGGCAGAACTCAAGAGATTAAAGAGCGTGTAATTCACCTTGACAATAAAGATGACGAGGAATAGCATGAGATATAACAAAATTCGCAAGATGGACATTTCAAATGGTCCAGGAGTGAGAGTTTCAATTTTTATGCAAGGTTGTTGTTTCAACTGTAAAAATTGTTTTAATCCCGAAACTCATGATTTTAATGGTGGTAAAGAATTTACAGATGAAACCATTGCAAGAGTTTTAGACCTTGGTGGCAAGGACTTTGTTCAAGGGCTTTCAATTTTAGGGGGCGAGCCAATGCACCCAAAGAATATTGAGGGATCTGGCAAACTTGCCAAAGCATTTAAAGAAAAATACCCAGATAAAAGTGTTTGGGTATGGTCCGGCTTCTTGTTTGAAACCTTAAAAGATAAAGAAGGCATTAAATATATTGATGTTTTGGTAGATGGACAATTTGAGGAAGAAAAATATAGTCCAGTTCTTAAATGGAAGGGCTCATCTAACCAAAGAGTTATAGATGTTCAAAAATCATTAAAAGAAAATAAGATAATTTTATATAAAGATTAAAAAACGCGGAATTTCCGCGTTTTTAGTAAAACTCTTGACAAATTTTTAACAAAAATTTAGAATGTTTCATATACAAAGGAAAAGAGGATGAAAAAAGTTAAGTTATTCAAATTATTGACAATTTTTATGTTTGTTCTTTTGGTTATTGCACTGCCAACAGTTTGTGCATTTATACCATATAATGAACCTGTTTTTGTCGACAAAGAAGGAGTTTTTGATATAGCATATGATCAAGAAAACGATGTTGGCTATGTTTTAGGTAGACTAGATAATCCTTGTATGATAAGAATTTCTGAACTTGAATTTAAACTTGTTTTTGAGGATGAAACTGAAACAGTTATTCACACAACTAATGTTAAAGTTAAATTAGACATAGGTTGGTTTGGAAGAAAAGAATTTATTCAAGAAATAGATTTGGGTGCTGTTAAAGGAACAAGTGAATTTTATTTCACTGCAACAGATATCTATTATACTTACACCAAACTTGGTGCTTATTGGTATTACATGATTGGTCTTGTGTTGTTCTGCCTTATTACACTTCTATATTCAAAACAAAAGTTCTATTTCGATATTGGAAGTGATAAAGTTGAAATTTATGCGACTATGTCGCGAACAGTTATAATTGTTAATGGCGAAATTGTTGCAGATAAAGTTCACAAAGGACAAGAAGGTGAACTTACTTACAAACTTGGCGAAGAAAATGAAATTAAGGTTGAAGTTTCTCGTCCAATGACAGCACCAAACATTAAAATTAAAGTTAATGGTAAAGAACCTGAATTTACAAAGGTAAAACAAAATTGCTTTTTAAAAGTTCAAGATAAAAAGAAAAAAGGCGTTATTTAATATAACGCTTTTTATATTATATATTTATATAAAAACTATAAAAAATTTGTAAAATAAAAGTTTTATTATTAAAAAATATTGATTATTTAAAATAAATATGCTATAATAATTGAGCGCTGATAGAAAGACTATGCCATTTCAGAACTCTTTGGAACAGCCGTTGTGAAGACTTATATTCTTTTTATTACTTTTTGCGTTGCTAGCTCAGCTGGATAGAGCGTTCGTCTACGGAACGAAAGGTCAGGGGTTCGAATCCCTTGCGACGCACCAAAGCCCT
>CAMUGK010000081.1 GCA_947088415.1 uncultured Bacillota bacterium
TCTTGTTTTAGTAAGTGCTTTTTTATGCAAAACTTCTTTAATAATTCTATGAATTGTAAGGTCTGGATAGCGACGAATTGGCGAAGTGAAATGACAATAAAATTCGAGTGCCAAGCCAAAATGACCTAGATTTTTATTTTCATATTTAGCCTTTTGCATAGACCTTAAAAGGATTTTATTAACTGTTTCGCTATATGTTTTACCTTCTGAAAGTTTGATAAGTTTTTGATAGAAATCTGGGGTTATGTCATCAGGAACTGGTGACACTCTTTCTCCAAGCCCTTTTATAAAATCGCAAACCGACTCAACTTTTTCCTTTTTAGACGCTTCATGAACGCGATAGACAAAAGGAATTCCTTTTGTGCAAAACTCCTTTGCAACCGTCTCATTGGCAAGCACCATAAAGTCTTCAATAAGCCTATGAGCGTCGTTGCGTTCACGTTTTTTGACACCAATTGCAAGACCATTTTCGTCAAAGATGAAAGCGGTTTCGCCAATTTCAAAATCGATTGAGCCTTGATTTTTTCTATTCTCTTGTAAAATTTTAGAAAGTTCATGCATTAAAAGCAAACTTTTTTTAACCTTTTCATGTTTAGCATCTGCTTTTTGACCACAAAGCACTTTATACACTTCATCATAATTTAGTCTGCCTACACTTTTTATTACGCTTTCACATATCTTGTGTGACACAACTTTGCCCTTCCTATCTACTTCCATAATGCAAGAAAGTGTCAATCGTTCTACGCCTTCATTAAGAGAACAAATGCCATTTGAAAGTGAAACTGGAAGCATTGGAAGAACAGAAGTTGGAAAGTATACACTTGTTCCACGATTGAAAGCTTCTTGGTCTATTACTGAATTTTGTTTGACATATTCACCAACATCGGCAATATGAACGCCAAGAATAAAACCATTTTTCGTCTTTTTGATTGATACCGCATCATCAAGGTCTTTGGCATCAAGCCCATCAATTGTAAAAATTTCTTCTTTTGTTAAATCAACTCTATTTTTCTTTTGATTTGCCTTGACTGTATTTGGAATTTTTTTGCTTTCTTCAATCACCTTTGCTGGGAATATTTCATATAGTTCATGTTCTCTTATAATTCCAAGTTCCAACGATTTGATGTCATCTTCTTGACCTAAAACTTCTACAACAAGCCCTGATAGGTTTTTAGTATTTCTTCTGACCTCAACAACAACTCTATCATTCTTTTTAAATTTGATATTTCCATTTAAAAGTCTAATTTTAACACAAATATTATTGTTGTCTGGCTCTAAGAAGAAATTTCCGCCGTGTTTTTGAACAACCCCAACAACGTGTGCAACTGACCTGTAAATTGAAACAACTTCGCCTTCTCCGCCTTCACTATTCTCATAAGCAAGTTTAACAATGACATGGTCGCCATCAATTGCCCCAAAAGTTTTGTTTGCAGGAATGAAAACATCTTTGCCAAGTTTTCCTTCCCCAATTTCAACAAATCCAAAGCCTTTTGCATTGCCTATAAATTTGCCTTTTGCATATCCATGAGATGGTATTGTAATATATTTGCCTTTTTTAATCTCAAAAATATCGCCAGAAGATAAAAGTTCAAAGAAGTTTTGTTTGACAATTTCACTTTTTTGATTTAAAGCCATTTCCATAAAACAAAAAAGATTGTTCAGCCCAGTATAGACCAAACTATCTTTTGAAAGGATTTCTAAAATTTTATTTTTCAATCCATTGTTCATTATAAATCGTCTCCTTATGCTTGATAAGAGAATAATAAAGTTACACAGTATGCAATGATTGAAAGAATGATGATGCTTGCCATAACAATTGTTATGATTTTAAGTTTGCCGTCGCGTGAAGAGCCTTTATTTTGAGAATAATAACTTTCTTGTGAGCCAGACAAAACATCTATTGAGCCATCAGCATCATTAGATTGCATTAAAATTGTGACAATCATAACAATTGCACAAACAACCACTAAAAAGAATAAAACATAACGAATGATAGGAAGTCCAGTTGAAGCAAAATCACTGCCAACGCCATCAAGTAATTTAGAAATAAAGTTCATAATTTTCTCCTTAAAATTAATACATCAAACAGAAATAAACAAGAAGCACAACATCAACAATCAAAAGAATAAGCCGCCACCATTTAATAACTACCTTATTTTTGCCGATTGCTGGCTTTATTAAACTCCAAAACAGACAAAGAGCAACAACAGCCAAGAGACAAACAACAATTGTAATTCCAGCAGTTCCAATATTTTGATTGAAAAAGTCACTCATCATTTGCCAAGCCTCTAAGAATGTCGCAAGTAATTGACCTCTCATTTTTTCCTCCGTTCTAGAAAATTATAGCACAATGCAAATTAATTTTCAACTATTCTTTTAAATAAAGATTAAAAAACAAGAATAAAATCTTTATTTTTTAATTAAAAATTAAAATTTTGACAAGTTTTTCAAACAAAAACTTAATTTAACACCTTTGCCATTAAATAATTGTCATTAAAAGACAATTGTCTCTCTGCAATCAGATTGAATTGACATGACGAAAGTTTAACACGCTCTAAAATCAATCTCTTTCTATTTTGCATAACAAAATTAAAGCCTTGACTATATTTACAAGTTTGGCACGTGCTTCCCAAATGTTCTTTCATCGGACAATGCAAAAGTGTCATATATACTGGATAATATCCATTAAGCGAATAAAGATTTACACCTTGATTTTTTAAAATTTCTTGACTTTCAATTGAAATAATAATATCTTGGATTTTTTCTTCTTTTAATGCCTTGATTGACTGACTATTGAAAATATTAAGATTGTTTGAAACAATTATCTTTCTATTTGGCGCAATAGAAAAAGCATAATAGTTATTTGCAAATATGTTCAAATGTTGATTTTGATTAAAAATAACTTTCAATAAATCAATATCTTTTTTATTTGCAAAGATTGGTGTTGATAAATAAATTTGATTTTCACTAAACTTTTGACAAAATTCTTTAATCTCTTTAAGGTTATATTCTTTTGGCGAAAATACAAGTTTAGCATTTTTATCGACATCTTTTAAATCTTTAAAGTTTGAAAAAATTAAAATTTTGTTCTCTTCTATTTTCTCATTCCTACATTCAAGTGAATATTCTATTTTTTTAAAAGGTTTTAAATTTTTATAAGCATAATCTTGTAAAATTTTCGTCTTCATTTCTTCAATAGCCTTGCGACGAAGTGAATTTAAACTTGATTTTCGCATGAAAACTTTATCAAGAAAACTTATTTTTAAATCTATTTCAAATTCTCTACAACCTTTTGTAACTTGTTCAACAATTTCTTTTTCTTCAAGAAAGCTTGTTTTGCCTTCCTCCAAAATTTCATCGGAATTAACTTTTATTGATAAGTTATCTTGAGTTTTAAGTGTTATGCATGCTTTTTCACCTATTTTTGCATAAAAAACGCCATTTAACTTGATTTTTCTTTTATTCTCTAAACTTCTCTCTTCTTTTTTACTATCAAGTGTAAGACGAACATCAGCTCCCGTTTGCACAACAGCAAGTGTTGTTAAAATATAATTTCCCTTGCCTAAATATTTGACATCATTAACACCAATAGACGCAATTTCTTTATCTTTATATATAAATTTCAATCCATCGCCACGAACAATTTCATGACTTGACTGGAGTTTTACAACATTAAATTTTTTGCCCTTTTGGAAATTCACAACCCTGCCAATTTTTAGTCCACGATGACCTTGAATAAAACTATCTACCTTTTTATCATCATTAAAATATCCTTCAATAAAGTCTCCACGATTAAACGAGGCTTTTAAACCCTGCCTTGCAAACTCATTGTCAAAATTTTTATCATCTAATGCCTGCCTATAAATGCTTACCACTTGACCGACATAGCCAGCTCGTCTTGCTCTGCCTTCAATCTTTAAACTTACAACACCGCATTCAATAAGTTCGTCAAGTCTATCAAGCATACAAAAATCTTTTGCCGACAAAAGATAACCTTCTTTAACAATATTGTTTTTTTGAAGTT
>CAMUGK010000082.1 GCA_947088415.1 uncultured Bacillota bacterium
GATATAATCATTATCTTGCAAGAATTTGTAAGAAAGAGCAAACTCGTCAGATTCTTCAACTGCAACTGCACGTTTAACGGTAATATATTTTGAAATGTCAAAGTTTTCTGCTAACGAACTTGCAAATTCAAACTGTTTACCTGAAGTTTCTACGACAATATTTCTTGCAACTTTAAATCTTAAATTAATTCTTGGGGCAAGTGGATTTTCACTTCCTTCAACATAGAATATAACATTAAATGTGCGTTCTTTTACATTCCAGAAATCGTCAAACTTAAATCCATATACGTTTGTCATTTCATCAAAGACTAGCGAGCCAACTTTATTTTTGTTGTTTTCTGAAAGTTTGTAATTTCCGTTTCCATCTGAAATGATATAAACAGCTCCACCTTTAAAGGTGTTAAATAGAAGTTCTGAAACATCAGATGAAACTACATTTGTTCCTCCGTTTGTATAAGTAACCGAAATTTTATTGTTGCCTATAAGTTCCTTATTTGTTTTTGCATAGAACGTGTTTTCATCAAATCCGATGTCGGTGTTTGAAGAAGAATTAAAACATGGCAAAATATCAAAGTTTAAAGTCTTTTCAACAACATTTGTTCCAAAACTATCTACAACTTTAAAAACTATGCGTTGACTGTCTAGTCCCATAAAATTATGTTTAAATCTTATGTGAGTAACTTCCATTCCACCAAGAGCTTGTTTAAGTTCATCTGCATAAACGTCATTATCTTTATTGTCTTTTTCTGGTGGTGTCCATAAAGCACCATTATAAAGTGCTACCATTCCATCTTCGCCAAACAGATTGATTATAGTGTCTGTTGACATTGAATTGATGTCCGTTGACGACAAAATAATCTTAATTTTATCATAAATCATTTTGCCTTGACTATCTAAATAGAGTGTAAATAAATTTGCTAAAGTAAATTTTTGTTCATCAGCAACGCCATTAGGTTGTTGTTTTGGCACTGAGCCATATTTTCTAATATTTATAATTTCTAAAGGATTTTCTGAATCGTTTTCCACAAAACTATCTGGTCTTGGTGAGTTATTAAATTCTGTTGTTTTGTCATACTTAATAAGTTGAATTCCTGTTGAAGTTATGCTGAAAGTCAATTCATTTTGACTTCTTACATGAGTAAATCCTGAGGTTGTTGAACCAATAAATAATTTTGCCACAACAGGCTCGTCCCCTTCAATTGTAGGGAATGCAAAAGATTTGCCATTTTGAGTTGGAATTATTGCATCTTCATTATCTGATTTAAATGTCCAAGAATTAGCAAATATTTGAGAATTGCCATGTTGGTCAATAATTGTTTTTGTAAACAAAGCATTAAATTCAGTCACGCTATTTGCAAATGGAATTGTTTCGCCAGCAAATGTGAATGTAAGACTAGGCTCTGAAGTATTGTTCAATTTTTGTTCTACATTGATTGTTTTGCTATAATCAAAATTTTGGTTTTGATTATAAACAAATTCTACTTTTGTTGGTCTTGGATTATAAAGCAAATATTTTTCAGATAACTCTTTTACCCAAGATAATAAAGTTTCACTATCTAAATCCGTCAAGACTGCCGAAGCAAGTCTAATGTCATTACTAGAGTCTGTCAAAGTTCCATTAATAGAAAGTGTGTAAATTGCATAATATTTATCATTTTCAAATGTCAAACTATCTGGTTCTGCAATTGTGAAATTGTCATTTATCTTTTGATTATTGCTATCAAATAATTCAAGTTTAATACGTTTGTTATTTCCTTTAATTTTTTCTGCAAAAACTTCTGTGCTGTCTGACTTAATTTCAAACTTTAAAGTAATTTGATTGTCAGTTCCTGCATTTAAATAATAATTTCCTGAAATCTCATCTTGAACTGCACCTTCTGTAATGCTTGTGATAAGGTCGCCAACTGAGCCAGAATATAATGTTTTTGTCACTTGAACATGAATTGGATTTACAACAACCTTTACAAGTGAATAAGGTTTGTCTTTTGTTGTGATAATATTGCCTTCATCATCAATTGGAGTGCCTTGAGAATTTGTTTTGATGGTTGCAAAATAAAGGTCAAATTCTCCAACATCGCCTACTGTTAAATCACTTGGAACTTCATACAATGTAAGTCTTTGATTGTTTACAAAATATTCATGTCCATAAATTTCAACGTTTGCTGGAACGCAAAGAATTCTTTTAATTTCGTCAATAGTTTTATTTCTAAAATATGCAAAGAATTTTGCCTCAAGATATTGATTTTGTGCGGGAATATCAGTAAGAGTTGCAAGGCTTGGTCTATATGTCACTGGAGTTGGGTTTTCTCCTGAAAAGCCAAGGGTTATTGATATTGGTGTGTAATTTTTATCTTTCCAGTCTACATCTTTTTCACTGCGTTCTAAAATATTTAAAATGATTGAATAAGAAATTTCATGGTCGCCACTAGAGAAAATTGTGTATTCATTGGCTTTATCACTGCTTTTAAATAATACTGCAGTCAATCTTAATTCAATATCACGATTTTCAAGTGTTTTGATAATCCAAAAGGCATTTCTTGGATCTGGGTTTTCTGAGTTTGCAAAATAGAATTTTCTATTGTTTTCATCTTGATAAGGCACAAGTTTGCCAGGGATTTGATTTTTCTCATTTATTTCAAGAATTTCTGATGCGTCTTTAAATTCTTCGGTGTTTGAATATCTATATTCAAAAGAAAGGGCTACATTTTTAAGCATAGCAATGTTGCCATTTATTAAATCATCTTCCGAGCCAACAAACGCACCTAAAAATTCATATTTATAATCTGTCTTTTGCATTGTAAACATAAATTCAGTTTGAGCATTTGCTTTCATTGGTGATGAAGATGGATTGATTGAGAATGAAGTAACGTCAGCTTCTTCTATATCAAACACAAATTTTGTGTCAGCGCGAGAATTTTTTAAAAGGTCACTTTTTAAAACAGTAACAATTGATTCATATGCGTCAGGGCTTAAAATTTTATATTCATTTTCCTCTTCAACTCCACCAGCCGCATTTGCTGTGAGAATTTGTGCACTTTGAGTTTTTGAATCTTTAAATGCATAGGCATTAATTACATTTCCACCACTAATTAAATCTGCAGAAAAATATTTTGAAATGTTTTCATCAAAACGATGTGTAATGTTTGTTGAATTTTTTTCATAGAAAACTTGTTTTTCACGTTTTTCTGTCAATTTACTATTAAGTTGGTCATTAAACATGTATGCACTTTTTACTGGCAAGAATTCTGATTTTAATTTAAAGTTTTGATTGATTGAAATTACATTAAGCGGATTGCCAGACATATCAACAGGGATTGTCCTGATTTTGTAAACTGGAGTATCTACAGCAATTCGTGCATTGATTGAAGGATAAGCGTGACTAGGGCTTGAAGCTGTTATTTTAGAAATTCCACCCGTGATGTTTGAGACAAGTGTTTTGCCGTCTTGTATGTAACCATTTGGAGAAAGAGTAAGTCCATATAGATTTAAAATTTCTTGACTTGGGGCATCTTCTTTTTTAAGTGCCGAAACACTTAAAGTAACTTTAAACTTTTCACCAATGTTGACAAGTTCAGGAATGGTTATAACGTTGTCTGTTATGAATCCAGGGGCGAGTGGACTTTCATGACCACCTTCCAAAGAAAGTCTAACTTGTTTTTCTGTAACTTCTTCTTCGCCTTCACGAACAGAGTTTATTGTCATATAGAAAAATTTTGCTTTGGTGTCTGGGTCTATCTCTGTGTCAGTTTCAGAAATTTCATATTGATTTGTTTGCGTGTTAAAAATTTTGTCGTCATCTACAACAAAAGAAATGCTGTCAGGATTGACAACCTTATCTTTAAACCCGCCTGCAAGATAAACACCCAAAACTGTTATTCCTCCAACCAGAATAACGCTGGATATTACAATTATCACAGTTTTCCAAACAGCCCATTTTTTCATAATAGACACCCCTTATGTAATTTTATT
>CAMUGK010000083.1 GCA_947088415.1 uncultured Bacillota bacterium
TATAATTATTCACAATCGCTACAGACCTTTAAAATAAAGGGATGTAGCCAATAAGGAGAAAACAATGGCAAGAAGCGCAAGACAATCAAAAATTCTTGAACTCATCTCCACAAAGGAGATTGAAACTCAAGACGAACTCGCTAGAGAACTTAAAAATGCAAATTTTGAAATCACTCAAGCAACTATTTCACGTGATATAAAAGAGTTAGGACTTACTAAAATTCTATCTTCTTCTGGCAAATATAAATATTGTTTTGTTGGTTCGGACGAACAAGTTATTTCCAATAAATATATTTGTATTTTTAAAGAATCTGTCATTTCTGTTAAAAACGCTCTTAATCTTGTGGTTATTAAAACAATCAAAGGTTTGGGTGCAAGCGTTTGCAATTTTGTTGATAAACTTAATCTTACCGAACTTATGGGCGCAGTCAATGGCGATGATACTGTTATGCTTATTTTCCCTAGCACCGCTATTGCATCTGAAGTTGTTGTTTCTCTTAATGATATTTTAATTTAGTGGGGCGAAAAATGCTTGAAGAATTAAACATAAAAAATGTTGCACTCATTAAAAACCTTTCGATAAACTTTGGCGAAGGGTTTAATGTTTTGTTGGGTGAAACTGGTGCAGGCAAATCTATTATTTTTGATTCTCTAAATTTTGTGCTTGGCTCTAAAGCAGATAAAGAGCTTTTGCGAAGTGGCGAAGACTTAATGAAAGTTGATGCACTTTTTTCTAAACTTAAATCGCAGGTGATTTCTCAACTTGAAGAACTTGGAATTGAGTGCGAAGACAATTCTTTAGTTTTGTCAAGACAACTATCTAAAGACGGAAAAGCAAGCATTCGCATTAATGGTTTGCCAGCAGTGCTATCTACTTTAAAAAAAGTGGGAAGTCTTTTGGTTGATAGTTATTCTCAACATGAGAGCATAGAGTTGTTGAATAGCAAAAATCACTTGGCAATTTTAGATAAGTTTGGTGGGCAGAGTTTATGGACTTTAAAAAACGAAGTTAAAGACAGGTTTGAACGACTTCAAAACACAATTTCTCAAATTAAAGCTTTAGGTGGAGATGAGTTTGAAAGAGAACGCACAAAGTCACTTTTAGAATATCAGATTAATGAAATTGTTGAAGCAGATTTGCATGAAGGCGAAGATGAAGAAGTTAAAGAAAAGCTTATTATGCTTTCTAATGCCGAAAAAATTTGTGATGGTGTTAAAACTTCAAAAGACGCTCTTGAAAATTCATCAATGTCGGCAATCGCACAAGTTCAAGAAGCAATGAGTGCCTTAAATTCTATTAATGGCATAGACAAAATTCAAGAATGTAAAGATAGGCTAAATAGTTGCAAGTATGAACTTCAAGACATTAGTGAAACTTTAATAGATTTTGCAGACAATCTCAACTTTAGTGAGTATGAACTTGAAAAACTGGATAAAAGAAATGACCTTATTAAATCACTTTTAAAAAAATATGGCGGAACAATTAAAGAGGTTTTGTCTTATGCACAAGAAGCACAAGAAAGGTTTAATAAACTTAATGATGCAGAATCTCAATTAGAAAAACTTGAAGACCTTAAACTTCAACAAGAAAAGACTTTAACAGATGCATCAGATAGCCTTACAAATAAACGTATGGAAGTTGCAAAAATTATTGAAGATAAAGTTGTAAGAGAGTTAAGCGAACTTGGAATGAAAAACACAATCTTTATAATTGAGTTTGAAAAACTTTCAAACTTTTCGTCAAACGGCAATGATGAAGTAAGATTTACTTTTTCTGCCAATAAAGGTCAAGAAGTTAAAGCCTTAAGCAAGACTGCATCGGGCGGTGAAATGAGCAGATTTATGCTTGCGATTAAAAATATCTTTGCAGAATTTGGCATGGCTGAAACTTTGGTGTTTGATGAAATTGACAGTGGAATTGGTGGCGAAATTGGAGTTGTTGTTGGCGAAAAGATTGCAAAACTTTCAAAAAATAATCAAGTGCTTTGCATTACACACCTGCCACAAGTTGCTTCATTTGGCGATAATATGTTTTATGTAAGAAAGCAGGTTGACGGCAATAACACTTTCACAAGCATTGAAAGGTTGGATAAAGAACGAGAAATTTATGAACTTGCCAAAATGATAGGTGGCAATGTAAGTGAAGTTGCCTTACAACATGCGAGAGAAATGAGAGAAAAAGCAAAGATTTAATATAAAAACATACTTGAATATTTACTTTACTTTTGAGTAGACTAACCTACTAGAAGGGTGCTATGAAAAGGAAGGTTGAAAAATTAAAGTATGTTTTTTCTATTGCTTTATTTGTTGCGGTTTTTTTCGCATTAGTTTTGGGAAATGTTAATCTTGGCGGAATCTTTTCTTTGCCAGATAATTTTTCTGCAAGTTTTAATGATGTAGATAATGTCAATCAAAATTCATTGTTTGGCAAATTTGTCAATACAAGTTTAGAAAAAAATCTCTCAAGCGTTGATAGTCAAAAAGATAAAGAAGGGACAATTGTTTTTAAACTTTTTGGCTTTATTCCTATTAGAAAAGTTAAAGTAAACATTTTGCCAGACCAAGAAGTCTTTTTGGGTGGTGTGCCTATTGGTCTTTCTCTTGATTCTGATGGTGCAATTGTCATAAGTGACACCGTTGTAAGTGATGATGGCGGAAATGTTAATAAGAATAAAATCTTTAAAAGTGGAGATATATTAAAATCTATTGACGGCAAAGCTTTAAATTCGCTAGATGAAGTTGAAGAAATTTTAAACGAAAGCAATGGTAATGTTGAAATTGAATATATAAGAAAAAATAAAATTCAAAAAACTCAAGTTGAACTTATCAAAAAAGACGGAAAATATAAACTTGGTCTTTGGGTTAAAGATGATATATCTGGTGTTGGCACTTTGACATATGTTAAACAAGATTCTCATAACTTTGTCGCACTAGGCCATCCAATAACCGACGGAAAAGAGGGAAATATAATTCCTTTAACAGGCGGAAAGGTTTTTGATTGTTCTCTTATTGGAATAACAAAGGGAGAGCGAAATAACCCAGGTGAACTTAGATGTGTGTTTTTGCAAAGTAATGAAAAGGGTAAAATTAGCAAAAATAATAAGTATGGCATATTCGGACATTTAGATAACCTTGAAAATATGGTAGACGCAAATCTTTCTGCTAAACTTGGTGGAAGATTGGGGGTTAAGTCAGGCAAGGCAAAGATAATTTCAAGCGTTAGTGGAATAAGAGAAGAGTATGATATCGAAATCATCAAAGCAAATTATCAAGCCAAGTGTGATGACAAAAGCCTTGTATTTAGAGTGACAGATAAACGCCTATTAAATTTAACAGGTGGAATAGTTCAAGGAATGAGTGGCTCGCCAATAGTTCAAGACGGCAAACTTATTGGTGCAGTAACCCATGTGTTTTTGTCAGACCCTACAAAAGGCTATGGAATATATTCAGATTGGTTGCTTGAAGGAGAAAATTGCGAGAATAACTAATTTTTTTATAAATAAGAAAATATTTTTGAAAATTTGCTAAAATTGTTTGCTTAAAATAAAATTTTATTGTAAAATAATAAAGTAATTAAAAGATTCTTCGACTTCCTTTCACTCCGCTCAGAATGACATATATATGTCATGTTGAAGAGCCGACCGCACTCAAGCCCTGAGCGTAGTCGAATCATTTCGGGACACTCATCAATGTTTGTTTCTGGGGTGAATTAATTGTAATGTAGAGTTTTAATTACACTTAAAAGACAATAGCCAAGCGTTAGGCTTGCAAAATAGGAGAAATAAAATGACTAAACGAAAGAAAATCATATTATCAATCCTTATTCCCTTCTTGTCAATTGCGACCATAATCGGTGGCTTGGCGGGGGGGGGGATTTTTTTCT
>CAMUGK010000084.1 GCA_947088415.1 uncultured Bacillota bacterium
ATTTTTTCATAATATTATGATTGAAATTTTTACTAAAAATATACAAAAAATCTCGTTTATCACGAGATTTTTTATTAGATTATTTGCAAGGATTTTTTATAAATCTTTTTGTATGCTGAGGCTACTTTCATTCCTTCCATAATTTCAAAGTTGGCATTAACCCCCGCTTCAAGCACAGTTTTCATAATGATTGAATCTCCTAGAATATCACACACAACATCTGTTATAACATTCTTTTTTGATGCATTAAGAGCATCTGCAAGTTTGACAATAACTCCAAGTTTTCTAACTGCGTCAAGGTCTTCTTCCATCAAAATATCTTTATATTTAATCCAATCATTAAGTGAAAGATTGTCAAGGTCTTGACAAAGGCAGATAAAGCCTGCAATTAAAAGTTCACGATGACTTACGCCATTAACCCCTGAATAAAGGATTGCTTCAAAGCCATGTTTTGCATAGTTTTCAAAATTGATATTTTTTCCGCAATCATACATATATGCTGCGATACGAAGTGGTTTAACATAATATCTTGGAAGTTTATGCATAACTTTAAGTTGTTTAAACAAAATCAAAGCCATTGAATAAACATTTGCATTGTTTGAATGTTCATCTTTAACAAATTCAAGATAATTTTCAAGAGAATTTGACAAAAGATCATTAAATTTTTCTTGAATTGGAAGTGTTATGTTTGTAAGAGCCACGCCATCACGAAGATTTGCGTCACAAACAGTGATATTTTCTATATCAAGTTCATCAGCAAATGCTTTTGCAATTGCACTTGAAGACAAAACTCTTGTTGCATCACTTTCATCAATGCCTTTAATTTTGCCGACTTTATCAAGGTCAAGTCCACTAATAAATGAATTTGTTTTTTCAAGAAGTTCTTTTGAAATTTCATAGTTGTTATCAAGGTCTAATGGATAACGTGCAATCTTTTTTGCAATTCTGCCAATTGTGACAAAAGCCGAGCCTGTGCCTACATAAGACAAATCTTCTTCACAAAAACTTTTTAAATCCAAATCTTTAATTTTTGTCTTAACAAGCGTAACCATCTCGTCAAGTCCACGTTTTTCGCCATTTTCTTTCAATAAAAGATTTGCAGACCCAAATTCTATAATTTCGCTTGCAACCACTGTGCGTCTATTATATTTGATAACATCTGTTGAATATGGGTTAACATTAATTATAACACCCTTTGAACTATCAACCGAATTCACTGTTGAAGTGTAAATGAATTTGGTAAATTCTTCTTCACTTAAAACTGCAAAATTTATGCCAGTATTGTTATAAACTTCTTCAATAAAACCACGATAATTTCTTGCTTTTTGCAAAATATTTGTGGCAACAGCATAAATTTTTTCAATTTTATAAACTTCAATCATTTTACGATAAATTTTTAAAACTTCTAATATTTCATTTCTAGTTTTTGGACGCAAAAGTTCTTCGGCAGCAACTTCTTCGCCGATACGAAATGGTTGTTGTTTTTCTTCAACAAGTTTATATCTTCCATTACTAGTTTTAAATATTGAAAGTCTTAAAAAAGCATCGTTCAATTCAATTATTGCAACATTTTCCACTTTTCACCTCTTTAGCCCAATTTGATTGCATTTACTGGGCAACTTGCCTCACATGCACCACAATGAATACATTTTTTTCTATCTATTTTTGCCTTTCTACTTTCGTCAAAACTGATTGCCCCAACTGGACAAATAGCAACGCAAGTTCCACAGCCTATACATTTTTCCTTGTCAACCATAGACTCCTCCATTTGTTGCTATTTTAACATAAAAATCAAAATATGTAAACCTTTTTTGTAAAGATTATTTAGTTTATTTAGGATTTTTTTTGAAAACTTTGACTATTTCTATGACTGCAAGAAGGCAGAGAAAAGTTCCGAAACAGATTTTTAATATTTTTGATGGCAGATAACTTGCAACAAAAGCCCCACCTATTGAAAAAATCACTCCACTTAGGATTATGTAAAAAATGCCTTTAGTTTTTATATATCCATTTTTAAAATGAATGCAAAGTGAGATTAACGCCATAACCAAAAATGCCACCAAATTTATACCTTGGCTAAGTTTTTGGTCTAACCCTAAAAATATTGTCAAAAAAGGAATGAGCAGTGTTCCGCCACCCATGCCCATACCGCCCAAGATTCCCGATAAAAAGCCAAACAAAAGGTATAAAAATATAATCATAAAATAAGCCTTATTCCCCCTGCAAGCATAATTAAAGCAAATATGACTCTAACGGCTTTTGGTGGCAACCATTTAAGACAAAATGCCCCTAAAATTCCACCCAAAACAACGCCTAAGGCAACAACCAAAAGTGGAAGGTTTTGTATGTATCCATTAAAGACATAAATAAAAGCAGAAATCAAACTTAACGGAAAGATAACTGCGATTGCAGTCGCGTGAGCATGCTTATTTTCAAGTTTTAAAACTTTTTCCAAAATTGGCACACAAACCATGCCTCCACCACCACCAAAGAAGCCATTTAATAAACCTATCACACTTCCGCTTAAAATAAGCCAAAGTTTTTGTTTGGCTGAAATGGGTTTATTATCTTTAATTGAAAGTTTGGTTGAAGAGTATTTTTGCCCTTTTATTTTGATTTTCATGGTATTATTATAAATAAATATGTAAAAAATATTTGATATTTGTAAAAGATTGTAGTATAATCATAAACAGGCATTGTTCTACAATACAACTTAGACTAATTTTAAAGGTGAAATTTTATGAGTAGAAAAATTAAACTTAAACGTAAAATCTTAGGGCTTGGTCTCGCTGCTTTTGCACCATTTTCTTTACTTACTGGTGTAATGTTGACAAGTTCACAAACTAATGGGGCAGATTCTGATTATGCAACTAGTTGGAGCAAGGTTGACTCATCTTTAGTTCCTTCAGCATCTTTTGATATTCGCTCTGGCAATTCTCAAGAAGGCAACACTCTTGCAAACAATTGGGAGGCTTATGATTACGACACAAATTCTAAGGGAATGATTATCAACACCAGTTCCCCTTCTTTTGGCAACAACATAAGCAATTATTATCTTAAAACCAACCCTGGAACTCACAGCGAAAATCCTGCAGACCCTTACATTTTGATGATAAATTCAAAAACTTCAAACAGCGACCAAATTAAACCACCTGTTAAGCGTGCTTACAAATCTAAAGATTTTACATTGAAATCTAATTCTTATTATCGTCTTTCAATAGATGTTAAAACCTCAACTGAAGGCTGGGAAGGTTTGTCAAAAGCATATGCTTCTGTTTATCTTGATGGGCTTACAAATGAAAAAGAAGAAAATATTGAATTCTCTTACACCTATATTTCTGGAGAATGGGAAACTTACAACTTTTTCGTTGCAACTGGCAATGACGACCAAACTGTCAATTTAAAACTCTATCTTGGTGCAACAGAAAGCGAAGGGTCACTTGGCGTTGCTTTCTTTGACGACATTCAAGTTGAACAATATAGTCAAAATGCTTTTGTAACTGATATTGTAAATTATAGAGGCTATAACTATGTTGACAATTACAATGTGGTTTATGACGAAAGTGTTATGCCAAAAGTTACAAGCAAATTTTTAGTTGAAGGTTTGCAATCTGCAGGTTCTTCTCTTATGGAGAGTTTTGCTGACCGTAACCTTGACTTTGAAAGTCAATATAAAAGAATTGAACTTGAAGGCGAAAATAACGAAAACTCAAGCAATTGGTTTATTCCTTCAGAATATAACACCGACTTTGGTCACGCTTATATATTAGATGTAAGAGATAAACAAGGTTTTGATGGAACAACTGGTTATGACTTTGTTGGCAACGAT
>CAMUGK010000085.1 GCA_947088415.1 uncultured Bacillota bacterium
AAATGCGTGATTATCTCAACAACATTAAAACTTCAAATGATGAAATAGATTTTATAATTAAAACGGCTGACTATGAAAACTTTAATAGCACCCTATTAAACATAATCAGTTCTCTACCAAGCACCTATGACGACATTAATGCTTTAGAAAATGACCGCAACGCACTTGTTGAAAGGTGCACACTTGTTTACAACAGTTTTTCAAATGAAATTAGACAGATGAAAGAAATCTGTGCAAGCACTCAAAAAGTAGTTTTAAGCGACAAATTTATTGAACAAATTAAAAATTTTAAAAGTCAAGTTGACAGTTTTGCCGAAAGTCAAGCACAAGAAATCTCAAACTTTGTTTTGGCAAATGCAAGCAATGAAAACAACAAAGATTATATACTTAAATTAAGAGCACTTATTGACGACTATAAGGCAAGTTACGAAATTTCAATGATAGTTATTGACAATCTTGTTGACATTGAAAAATTAAAAACTCGAACTTCAACTGAAACTGCTTATCTCGGGTTTGAAGAAATTTCACTTTACAAGCTTAACGAAGAAACCAATTTTTATATCTATCAAATTAAAAATGAAATCCGCTATTCTAAAGCCTTGACAGGTTTAAATTTCAACAGCAACAGTGGAATAAAAAGCAATTGTTATGACTTTGCATATTATCTCACTGCAATTGCAAGTTTAATGCTTACAATCATTACAATTTATCTTGCATGCATGTCTTTTTCTGGCGAAAAGCATGACGGACTTATGCGAATGAATTTAACAAAGCCTTGCAGTCGCACAAAATTATATTTTGCAAAAATTTATGCACTTATTTTAATCAATTTAATTGCACATTTGTTTATTGGTTTTTTAATGTTAATTATTGGCGTTTGTGTTTACGGTGCAAGTACTGGAAGTGTGTTGATTGCTATCTTTTCTTCTAGTTCTGCCTTTGCAGTTGCTCCTTTTGGCAATTTCATATTCAAAATCTTTACACTTTTCCTTTCGAGTTCTTTCTATATTTTGCTTGCATCATTTATTTCAATTCTTTTCTCAAACCCAGTATTTTCGGTTATGGTTTCATTCCTAGTTTACATTTTCGCCCTTGTCACAAACACATTACTTTCAACCAACGCATTTATTAAGTTTCTACCTTTCATTCACACCGAATTTTCATTCTTCTTTGGCGGTGGAAATTGGGGAAGTTCATTCCTTGGCAATCTAATTTACAGTGGTGCTAATTTCTGGTTATCTCTTTGTTACTTGATTGGTTTTATTGCACTCATTATTACAGCCAGCACACAAATTTTCAAGCGTCAAGATTTCTAGGCACGAACCAGATGTTCGACGATTATCTATTGGGTGTATTTAAAAATCAGAATGTAATTAATTCACTTTTAAATAAAAACAAGCGTGCCTGTCTCATCTAAAACTAGAAAGCTCTTTCGACAAGCCCCTTCGACTGCACCACCCGAGATTCTTCAACGTTGCTCAGAATGACAGCGGTTGTTTACGCTCAGGGCTCACTTCGGTCGGCTAAAGATGATATATAAATTAAAAAAACAGAGATTACATAAAAATCTCTGTTTTTCTATCTCAATTTTTCAATCTCACTGCGGGCAAGTTCATCGCACCTGTTGTTTAACTCATTATCTGCATGACCTTTAACTTTATGCCATGTTACTTGATGTTTTTCGGTTTGCTTTAAAAGTCTTTGCCATAGGTCAATATTTAAGACTTGGCTTCCGCTTGACGTCTTCCACCCTTTTGCCTGCCATGAATCTATCCAGTTTTGCAAAAAGGCATTGACAACATAAGCACTATCACTGAAAACATCGACCTTACATGGCACTTTTATGGCTTCCAAGCCTTTTATAACTGCCATAAGTTCCATGCGATTATTGGTTGTATTTTCTTCTCCACCAGAAATAATTTTTTCTTTGCCATTATATAAAAGTATTGCACCAAAGCCACCAAGCCCTGGGTTACCTGAGCATGCACCATCTGTATAAAGTGTAACTTTTTGTGAAAGACTTTCAATTTTTTCTTCTTCTAATTTTAATTTTTCGCAAGCCTCTGCCAAATCACAATCTACTCCTTCAAATTCAGGAAAAACTTTTAACCCATCATCATCGTGCCTTGGGAAAATATGGAAATGCAAATGTTTAACCATCGCACCTTTTTCACTATTATTAATCAAATTAACGCCATCAAATCCACAATTTTGCGTAAGATGTTTTGAGATTTTTTGAATTGTCAAAATTAAGGCTTTCAAATCTTGTTCTTTTGCATCTAAAATATTTTTATAGTGAGATTTTGTTGTGACAACAATATGACCATAAGCATCTTTAGCAATATCTAAAAACGCTAAAATATTTTCATCTTCATAAATTTTATAGCAAGGAATTTCTCCCTTTATTATTTTGCAAAAAATACAATCTTGCATAAAACACCCCTTAAAAATATAATAACAAAAAAAATTGTAAAAGGCAAACAATTGACAAAGAAAAAAGTGACTAAAGAGTCACTTTTTATTTTAATTCAAGCCCTGCAAGAATTGCAGAATAATTTACAATTTCCTTAATATTTGAAAGTTGCTTTTCCATTTTATTAATTTCAATATTTGCTTGTTTAAGGCAGCCTAAACTTTTTGAAGCATTAAGTGGAGGTCTATAATTTTTCCCAAACTTGACAATTCTTGTATAAAGGGTTGCTGATAGTTCTTTAGTATTTCTAGTGTAAGGCAAGTCCTTTTTAATTTGATTAAACTCAAAAAATTTTGCATTAATATTATTCGCTAAAGCCATTTTTTCAAGTTCTTCTTCTGTATATTCTTTAGGTTTTGGCATAGCAGGTTTTTCTTCAACCTTTTTATCTTTTTCAATAACTTTTTGAGCAGCATCATATCTTTCTCTATCTTCAATTGCTAATTCTCGTTTAAGTTTAGAAACCGAAAACAAATCTTCATTCTTTTCAACAAATTCATCAATGATATCTAAAGTTAAAGTAATTCCACATGCTTTTACTGCTTCAAATAAAGTTTGATTCATAGTATTAATAGCTTTAAGCCATTTCAACTCATTTTTTACAATTTCTTCATTGACAAATAATCTCTCTGCAACCATTGCAATTCTTATTTGGTCAATATGTTTTGCAATAGACAAACCAATTGCTGAATCTAATTCTATTTCTAAATTACGAGATTTTTTAAAATTATCAATAATTCCAAACAAAAATGCCTGATCTTTGCCTACTTTAATAATTTGACTGATATTATTAAGCATTCCATCCAATTTATCCAAAAATTTATTTTCTTCTTCTTTAATCATAATCAAACGTTCATCTGATGTTATTCTTTCCATTTTTTTCCTCCGTAATTTACATAAAAATTTTACTACACAATTGTCGATTTGTCAATAGGCAATTTTAAAATTTTTAATTTTTTTAGTAGCTTTTTCTATTTTTTAAGCATAAAATATTTTAGGTTACTTTAAGTAACTTAATTTTACAGGAGACAAAATGTTTTTTAGAAATTGTTGTAATCAAAACAATGGTTGTTGTCACAATCACCAATCAAACTTTTGTAGTGACAACCATATCGTTATAGTTCGTGGACCTACTGGTCCAACTGGACCTATGGGTGTTACAGGACCTACAGGTCCAACCGGTCCTACTGGTGCGACGGGTTTAAATGGTGTAACTGGTGCTACAGGACCTACTGGAGCAACGGGAGCGACTGGTGTTACGGGAATTACTGGTGCTACTGGAGCGACTGGTGCTACTGGACCGACTGGAACAACTGCGACCAATAT
>CAMUGK010000086.1 GCA_947088415.1 uncultured Bacillota bacterium
AAATTTTTTTATTTAAATTTTTAACTGTTTTTACATGTTTTATGAGTAATTTTGGCAATATATGACGGCACGCATTCGTCAAAATTCGACATTTTGTAAAAAAATATTAAAAAACCGCAAAATTCTTGGCAGTAACAATTGACTTAGCCTTTTTGTTACATTTATAATCACTTTTGTAAACGCGGGAGGAATTATGAAAGAGAATGTTTGGACTAAAACAATTTTATCTTGTTATCGTTATTTAGAACGAGTTTGCAGTTCAATAGATAAGCTTGTTGAAAGCAAAGCCTTAGCTTCTTTTTATGTTTGTTCAAGTAATTTTAGCAGTAGCAATGTCATTAATGTTGCAGACAAATTAATTGAACTTAGTGAACGAAAAAAGACTTTGATAAATTTGAAAGTACTCACAACAAAAGTATTGAAAAAATGCGACAGATTGCATGCTCAAATTTTAATTGAAAGATATATCGAAAAAGATAAATCTGACGAAATTGCACTTCGTCATAATATTCCAATTAGAAGCTATTTTAGAAAAATTTATTCTGCAGAAAAAGAATTTTCTTCTATTCTAACTAAACTAGGTTTTTCAGACGGGAAATTAAGTGAATTTTTAGCCAACGAGAAGTGGATCATTGAAGTTTATTCTCGATATTCAAGTTTTTCCAGAGAAGAATGTTTTTCTATTAATGATTATTTTCTAAAAAAAATAGCATTGTCTTAAACATCGCTATTTTTTAATTTAAATCACTTTCATCAAATTCATAATAATCGCCATGTCTTCTTTTTGGTTTAGCTTTGGCTTTACTTTTTTTGTTTGAATGTTCGGCAATTAGAGTTGGTTTTATCAAAAGATAAAGTATAACAACACAAGGCAAACTTACACCGATTATTATCAAAGTTTTGACAGTTCCAGACAGAGAACTGCTGGGTTGAGGTTTTGTGGGAGTAACTGGAAATAGTTCGCCTTCAATGAGTGGAAATTCTTCCATATTAATTGAAAGATTTGGCTGGTCACAATAATATGAATAGAAATAGCCAAACTGTATTTGTGAAGTGGTTGGATTTATATATTTGCAATAATACCAAGTCTTTGTATTTCCGGGGATAAAGTCATCGCCGTCAAGCATGCCATAAAAAAGTATATTATCTTCCAAAAAATTTAATCTTGCCACAATGTTAAGCGGATTTTTAACTGGGGAAGAACGCATATCTAAGCCGTCAGGTGCGATTATGCGTGTGGTTGTTGTATTTGCATAAGGCGAAAGAGGTGTGCCATTCATTGGAAGGACATCATCTTTTTTAACATAGCCAATTTTATCGCCATAACTGCAAGAATAAAATTTGTCATTTGCTTCAGCTGTGAGCAAGACAAAATAACTGGTCGGAATTTTAAAAAGACGAAATTCACTTGCCTCATTTGGTTGAGTGAAAAAATAGACTTCATCTTTATTGACCTTGGCATAATATTGTTTGTTGCTTTCGCCAGCCAAAACTAAAGAGGTTTGCTCTTTCGCTAAAAAAGCAATCATAAAAATCAAAATTAAACTTAAAAAACTAACAATCTTTTTCATGCCTATATTTTAAAACGGTTTGAAAAAATCATTGTCACAAAAAAATGTAGAATTAAAAGTAAAATTGACTAAAAATGAAGTTTTGGAGAAAATTTGATATGGAAAAAGAAATTTTAAAGTTAAAACTTATCGAAGAAGAATTAAGAAATCGAAAAAATAACGATAATCTTGCCAAATATAACAAAGGTGAAGTCGTTCATCAAAAGCAGTTAGATTTTCATAAATGCACCAAAAAGAATAGGTGGGTGTTTGGTGGGAATCGAACAGGGAAAACCGAATGTGGTGCGGTTGAAGTTGTATATCTTGCTCGAGGCGTTCATCCCTTTAAAGAAAATAAAGCGTGTTCGGGCTGGGTGGTAAGTTTATCCAAGCAAGTGCAAAGAGATGTTGCACAAAGCAAAATTTTGCACTATCTTCGCAAAGATTGGATAGAAAAAATTGTGGTTTCTTCTGGCAGTCAAGATAGTCCTGAAAGCAGCATAATTGATTTTATATTGGTTAAAAATGTTTTTGGCTCTACAAGTAAAATTGGATTTAAAAGCTGTGACCAAGGTCGAGAAAAGTTTCAAGGGACATCACTTGATTATGTTTGGTTTGACGAAGAACCACCCCTTGAAATTTATGAAGAATGTCGCATGCGTGTCTTAGATAAATGTGGTTGTATTTTTGGCACAATGACACCATTAAAGGGGCTTACTTGGGTTTATAACCAAATTTATCTTAATGAATTTCATGACCCAGAAGTTTGGTATGAACAAATTGAATGGAATGACAATCCTTTTTTAAATAAAGAGGAAGTCAAAGCATTGTCTTCATGTTTGGCAGGGGAAGAACTTGAAAGTCGAAGATATGGCAAATTTATTGATAAAGGTGGAATGGTTTATAATGAATTTGATGAAAGAGTGCATGTGATTGAACCATTTCAAATTCCACTTGATTGGCAAGATAACATTTCAATCGACCCTGGCTTAAAAAATCCGCTTTCAGCACATTGGTATGCACAAGATTTTGACGGAAATGTTTATGTTATTGCCGAACATTTTGAAGCAGGTGTCGACGTAAGTGAACATGCACGAAAAATTAAAGAAATTAGTGATAGACTAAACTGGAAAAGGTCAAATAATGGAATGCTTATAGCACTTATTGACTCGGCAGCCCAACAACGCACTCTCGCAAGCAGTAAAAGTGTGGTTGATTTGTTTTATAACCAAGGAATTTTGGTTAATCCTAAAGTAAATAAAGACTTGTTCAGTGGAATAAGCACTGTAAAAAGATATTTAAAAGATGGCGAAGGCAAAGCACATTTGTTTATCTTTAAAAATTGTGTTAATATGATTCAAGAATTTAAGTCTTATTGGTGGGGAGATGAAGATGCACCTATAAAAAAAGATGACCATTGTTTAGATGAACTTAGATATTATATTATGAGTATACAAAATTCAAATTTTAAAAAAATTAAAAATAAACCTAATATTTATTTAAAAAATAAGGAAAAAATGATAAAAAAATTAAAAAATAAAATAAATTAAATTATTTTGCTTTTTTTGTGAATAATATCTTTGATTAATTTTGCAATTTGTTTGGAAATTATTTAAAATTATGTTAAAGTATATTTATAAAAGAGGTTGTATGAAAAAGATTAAAAATTATGTTTTATCTTTTGTTATTGCTCTTGCAGGGCTTTTAATTGCCTTGCCTATGACTTTTTGTAATTCTTTTGTTAAAGCTGATGAAACAAACGAAATTGTTAAAATTTCCGATGCAATAAGTTTTCGTCAAGAATTGTCAAATTCTTCAAATTATTCAAAATACATACAACTTACACAAGATATAACTTTTCCAGAAAATTTTGATTTATCTTCTGTTTGGAATGCTCAAACTTCAACATATTTTACTGGGACATTTGATGGCAATGGTTTTGCCTTAAACAACTTAAATATATCATCAAATTCTTCATATTATGGTCTTTTTTCTCGTGCAGTTGGTGTTAGCGAGCCAGCAGTTATCAAAAATCTTAAAATTACAGGCAATACTGTTTTAGATATTAAACCTACATCTGACCGCAATTTAATAATAGGAATTTTAGTTGGCGAAGGAAATAATATTTCAATCGAAAACTGTGAAATTGGCATATCTTATGATGGAAATAATGAAGTTTTGCCAAAAATAGT
>CAMUGK010000087.1 GCA_947088415.1 uncultured Bacillota bacterium
CAAATAGATTTTATGAAAAAGGCATAGAAATTAAATTTATAGAAAACCTGCCTGAATTATGCGATATTAAAACTTGCAAAATTGTTGGAATAAAAAATAGGAACTTAAGTATTCATATTTTAGAAAACTTGGAATGATTGTCAAAAAATAAGGAGAGAGAATTTGGCTAATACAATTGAAAATCTTAAAAAGATATTTGAAATTCAAAAAGAAGGTGTTCTTCTTGAAATGCTTCGAGAAGTGCGAAATGCAAAGAGTGAAATTGACACCTTTTCAAAAAAGTTGGCAACAAGAAAAAAACAACTTGAAATTAATGCTTTAAAGGTTGAACAACCAAAAGAGGTTGAAAACAAGCCTGAAACCATTGAACAGCCAACAGTAAAACCAGAAATTAAGAAAGAAGAAACTTCTCTTCCTAACTTTGTTGATGGTCAAAAATCCTCTCAAAATAATTATAGAAAATTTGATAATCAAGACAGAAATCAAAATCGTGGAAATTTCCAAAATAATAGATTTAATAATTCAAATCAAAGAGATTTTAGAAATATTAACAACAATTTTAATCGTCAAGGTCAAAATAATGGAAATAGAAATTTTGGCAATAAACCATTCTCTCCAAATGGACAAAATCGACCACAAGGCAATTTTAATAGACCAATGCAAAATGGCGGTAAACGACCAAATGGTGCAAACTTTGTTTCAACAAAAGTTAATAGCTTCCGCTCATTTGATAGTTTAGACTCACTCGAAGTTAAACAGCAAGAACGCACAACTTTTGGTCAAAAAGGCAAAACAAACAAACGTGTTCAAACTGATGAACGCAAAAATAAACGTTTCGCAGATGAAGGACGTTCATATAACATTCTTATTGAAGACGAAAATGGTTTTGAAGAAGGCTCATTCGGCTCAAGAAAGGGTGGAATAAAGAAGAAAAAAGAAAGTTCAACTATTGTAGCACCAGCAATTACAAAAGCAGTTATAACTACAAGTGAAGTAACTATTAAAGAGCTTAGTGAAAAGATTGGTAAACCTGTTACAGATATTGTTAAAAAACTTATGCTACTCGGCGTTATGGCGACAATCAATTCAAGCATAGACTTCGACACTGCCGAACTTGTTTCAACCGACCTTGGTGTTGAACTTGAACTTAAACTTGACAAAACCTTTGAAGAAAAACTTATTGAATCTTCTCAAGAAGATGACCAAGAAAAACTTGTTAAACGTCCACCAATTGTCACTGTTATGGGACATGTTGACCATGGTAAAACTTCACTTCTTGACGCTTTCAGACAGACAAATGTGGTTGCAGGGGAAGCGGGTGGAATCACTCAAAGTATTGGTGCTTATCAAATCTCATTTAATGGCGAAAAAATTACATTTATTGATACTCCAGGTCACGCAGCATTTACAGCAATGCGTGCTCGTGGTGCAAAAGCAACAGATATTGCAATCTTAGTTGTTGCAGCCGATGATGGAATTATGCCTCAAACAATTGAAGCCATCAATCATATTAAAGCAGCAAACGTGCCAATGATTGTTGCAGTCAACAAAATGGATAAACCAGAAGCAAATCCGGACCGCGTTAAACAACAACTCACAGAACATGGCGTACTTCCAGAAGAATGGGGTGGCGACACAATCGTTGTTCCAATCTCAGCCAAAACAGGTCTTGGACTTGATAAACTTAAAGAAACAATTCTCTTAGTTGCTGAAATGCAAGAACTTAAAGCAAACCCAGATAAAACCGCAACAGGTGTGGTTATTGAAGCCGAACTTGATAAAAATAAAGGTCCAGTCGCTTCAATTCTTATTCATAATGGAACACTCCATGTCGGCGATAATATCATGTCTGGTATAACTTTTGGTAAAGTTAGAGCAATGTATAACGAACATGGCAAACAAGTTAAAACCGCAGGCCCATCAACTCCAGTTTCAATCTTAGGTTTTAATGAAGTTCCAGTTTCTGGCGACCAAGTTTATGCAGCAAATGAAAGTTTGTCAAAACAAGTTATTCAAGAACGTATTGATAAAATTAAGAAAGAACGTGCTAAAGAAACTTCTGGTGTAACACTTGACAACTTTATGAATAAAGTTCATGAAGGCACTCTTAAAAACCTTAATATCATCATCAAAGCCGACACAATGGGCTCTGTTGAAGCATTAAAAGCAACCTTGCTTCCAATCGCTAATGAAGAAGCAAAAGTAAATGTAATTCATAGTGGTGCAGGTGCAGTAACAGAAAGTGACGTAATCTTGGCTCAAACAACAGGAGCAATCATCATTTGCTTTAATCAAAAACCTGTTCCAAAAGCAAAAGCACTTGCAGATAGCCAAAAAATCGAAATTAAAGAATATAAAATTATTTATGAAATTGTTGATGACATCACAAATGCAATTTCTGGCATGATGACAATTAAGTATGAAGAAAAATATATCGGCTATGGCGAAATCTTAATGGTGTTCAAACTTTCAACCGCAGGAAAAGTTGCAGGCTCTGCCATTCGTGACGGAAAGGTTATAAGAAATTGTATTGCAAAAGTTACTCGTAATGGCGAAGAAATTGGCTCAAGCACAGTTGATAGCTTAAAGATTGTTAAAGATGAAAAAGCAGAAGTTGCCAAAGGTTATGAATGTGGAATTAAAATGCATGATGACATCGACATTAAAGAAGGTGACCGCATAGACTTCTATGTTAAAGAACCTATTAAAAGAAAATAAAAGGGGAGACAAATATGTCAACACGAATTGATAGAGCAAACAGTGAAATTCAACGTTGTATTGCAGATATAATACAAAACAAAATGAATGACCCACGACTTAAAACACTTATTTATGTAAGTGAAGTTAACGTTACACCTGACTTTAAATATTGTAAAATCAAACTTGGCATTGATGAAGAGAATAAAGTAAAACTTGATGAAATTGTTAAAACATTACAAAAAAGTGAAGGCTTTATCAAACGTGAACTTGCAGAAATGGTTAAAATGCCACAAGTTCCAAAATTAACATTTGTGGTGGATAAAGGCACACAAGCAACCATCCGTATAAATGAGATTTTAAAAAATCTTAATATTCCAAAAGATGAAGAATGATTTTAAGGAGTTTTTACTTAATGGATAAAAAAGGATTTAAACAAATTAAAAAGGCAATAAATAAGGCGAAATCAATCGCCTTATTTTGCCATGTAGACCCAGATTTTGATTGCCTTTGCAGTATGTATGGTTTAGGTCTGGCTTTAAAAGAGAAAGGTAAACAAATCACTATGTTTACACATGAAAAATTTTCTTTAAGTCAATCAGCTATGCTTGATGAAAACTTAGTCAAAATAGGGGATTTCAATTCTCAAAATTATGACCTGTTAATCGCAGTTGATACAGCAAACTTGGATAGACTTGGAAATTTTAGGGAAGAATTTGAAAAATTTAATAATACCATAAAAATTGACCATCATCAAAATAGAGAACCTTATGGCAGTATCTGTTATGTAGACCATACAAGTTCTTCTTGCAGTGAAATTATCTTTGATTTATTAAACTTTTTAGAAATTAAAATCACATCAGAAATTGCAAGTATTCTTTATTGTGGACTGTTTGCTGATACAAATTCATTTACAAACTCGAATACAAATTATCATTCACT
>CAMUGK010000088.1 GCA_947088415.1 uncultured Bacillota bacterium
GTCTTGGACTCCAAGCTTCAACATCAAGACTGCGATATTTTAAATCTGCAAGGTCGCCACTGCAACAAACAAGTGTGCGAACTGGCACATCTAAAGCTCTGAAAAGTTCAACCGAATAGTTCCACATTTTGTTATACCATTCTTCACTTTCTTCTGGCTTGCAAATTACAATCATCTCTTGTTTTTCAAATTGATGAACACGATAAATTCCACGTTCTTCAATGCCGTGAGCGCCTATTTCCTTTCTAAAACATGGACTATAAGATGTCAAACAAAGTGGAAGTTGATTTTCTGGGACTATTGTGTCCATAAAACGACCAATCATTGAGTGTTCACTTGTTCCAATTAAATACAAGTCTTCCCCTTCAATTTTATACATCATGTTTTCCATTTCTTCAAAACTCATAACGCCATTAACAACGCTTGAATGAATCATAAAAGGCGGAATGCAATAAGTAAAGCCTTTATCAATCATAAAATCACGTGCAAAAGCAAGAATGGCAGAATGAAGTCTTGCAACATCGCCAGTTAAATAATAAAAACCTTGCCCAGAAGTCTTTCTAGCAGCGTGAAAGTCTGCACCATTCAAGCTTTCAATGATGTCTGCATGATAAGGAATTTCAAAATCAGGCACTTTTGCTTCGCCAAAAACTTGCGCCTCAACGTTTTTGCTGTCATCTTCGCCAATAGGCACATCGTCAGCAATAATGTTAGGAATGCTCATCATGCCTTTCTTTAATTTTTCGCCTAGTTCAGTTTCTTCTTTCTCAATTTCAAGAATTCTAGCATTATTGGCAACAACTTGTTCTTTAATTTTGTTGGCTTCATCAATCTTTTTTTCTTTCATTAAAAGACCAATTTGTTGGCTAAGCGTATTTCTTGACGCACGCAAAAAGTCGCCCTCTTTTTTAAGGTCTCTAACTTTGGCATCTAACTCCAAAACTTCATCAACCAAACCTAATTTTTGGTCTTGAAACTTTTTCTTTATATTTTGTTTAACAATTTCTGGATTATTTCTTATTAAATTAATATCAATCATGCTTTTTCTCCCTTGTTTAATATTTATAATTATATATTTATATAAAAATATAGTCAACTAAATTGAAAAACAAACCTTATATTTTGTAGAAATTTTTAAAATAAAATCAATATCTAGTATTATGCAACGCATACTAGCCACAAGTAGTCAAGAGTTGCACAACTAGAATTAGAAAAATAGTCATTAGCTGTTATTCTGAGTGAAACGAAGAATCTTTTTTAAAAGTTCTTTTCACTCCCGCTAATGCTTTACTCAAGATTACATTTACATGTCAATTTGCTTTACAAATATTTAAGTATTATGTTAAAATATAAATATATGGCAGAACTTTCATACTATGAAAAACGAGATATACAAAATAGATTAAAAACTGGTAAATATTCTGAAAATTTACCTGAATTTTGTTATGATTTTTTAGTCGGAATTGAAAACAATACTTCTTCACTTACAAGATATAATTATTCCATGGACATTTCTGTTTTTATGGATTATCTTTCTCGATTTGTTGTTAAAAAACCTGTTTCTCAAATTACTTTGGAAGATGTTGACAAACTTAAATCAAAACATATTGAAAATTTTTTATCTTATTTAAGTTATTATGATTTTGCTGGCAAAGAGAATAAAAATGGCGAAAAAGGAAAAGCAAGAAAACTTGCTGCAGTTCGCAGTTTATTTAAATATCTTTTTAATCATGATATGATTTCTTCAAACGTTGCAAGCAAAGTTGAAACGCCAAAACTGCACAGCAAAGAGATTATTCGACTTGAACAAAATGAAGTTCAAAGACTTATGAATGTGGTTGAAAACCCTTTCACATTTACTCAAAGACAACAAAATTATGATAAAAACACTTTTGAACGAGATAATGCAATCATTACCCTATTCTTAGGCACAGGAATTCGTATTTCTGAACTTGTCGGACTTGATATAGATAGTTTCGACTTTTCACAAAACGCATTTATTGTCACAAGAAAAGGTGGAAATCAAACCATGTTATATTTTTCTAATGATGTTGCACAAGCACTTAAAACTTGGCTTGAAAAACGTGCAACTCTTGAGTTAGATAAAGGCGAAAAAGCCATGTTTATTTCATTGCAACGTAAACGAATTTCTGTTCGCGCAGTTGAAAACTTAGTTAAAAAATTTGCTAAAGTTGCATCGCCACTCAAAAATATTTCACCGCATAAATTGCGTTCAACCTTTGGCACAAATCTTTATCGTGAAACAAAAGATATTTATATCGTAGCCGATGTTTTAGGTCATAAAGATGTTAACACAACAAGAAAACACTACGCTGCAATCAGTGAAGATATGCGAAAAAGCGTGGCAGATAAAGTTAAAATAAGAAATGATAATTAAAATTTGATTACACAAAAAGAAACATAAATATGATTAATTATGTTTCTTTTCGTCTATTATGTGAAGCATATCTCCTTCACAATATTATCTTGTGCAATTTTCTTTACATTATGCAAATATATATAAACTATTTTAAAGTAAAATTGTTATCAACAAAATATTGAATTATCTCACTTCCTCTATTCTGCCAAATTCCAATTGCATAAAGTGCGTTTTGAATTGGCAAGCCATCATTAAAGTCACCCGCGATTGTAAAACCATTAAAGTCGCCTGCTGTATAGCTACCTTTGCCGTTTATGCTTGAATATGAACTTGTCATTATAAACGTCTTTGATTCATTTCTATATCCATATATTGCACCTATTTCTCTATTACTTACTCCAACAAAACTACTATTTTTTATGTGTATTTGTCCATTTACTATATTATTATCTGCTTTGCCTATTATTCCACCTGCAATTCCACCTTCATTAACTATTATCATGCCAAATCCTGCACAATCAGTTAATGTTAAATTATTCGCACCTGCAATTGAACCTACATAACCAACAGCCTCTATAGTTGATTGGGATATACAACTACTAAAATAGTCTCCCTCTCCACTTATTCCTCCAGTTAAAGAATCGGTATTTGTAGATTTTATCGAACCATAATTATAACACCTTAATGCAGCTCCCCAGCCACAAATTCCACCTACTCTATAACCGCTTGATTTTATTTTACCTGTATATACACAATCAACTGCTGTATAAACAAGTTCACCAACTAAGCCGCCTGTATTAAATGCAGTGCATTCAATAATTGCATCACTGGAACAATTTTGAATATAATTTTCGCTTTGTCCCACTATACTTCCTAACATGCTGATAACATAATCGGTATTTTCAAGAGTAGAAATAAATATTGAATTTTTAATATTTACATTAGAAATTAAATCTTTAGCATACCCAAATAATCCTATATTTTTTAAATAATTATTCTCTATATGCACCCCAGATATTGTATAATTCCCACCATTATATTTCCCACTAAATGGTTTGTTTAAGTCCCCAATCGGCAACCATTCATGTTCAGCCATATTTAAGTCTGCTGTTTGAAGAAAATATTTACCTTGGTAAGTATTTCCATAATATACATCATTGGAAAGTTGTGCTAGGTCTCCTGCAGTCGATATTTTATATGGATCTTCTTTTGTCCCTGAGCCTGTCGTTGTAAAATCTACTCCTGATGTATAATCTA
>CAMUGK010000089.1 GCA_947088415.1 uncultured Bacillota bacterium
TTTTTTCTAGAAAATAAATTTAGCCAATTAATATTTCAAATCAATCAAGCCGAAGCTACCGTCCCCGCGACGATATAACACATTTACTCTGCCGGTTTTTGCATTTAAGAAGACATAGAAACTATGTCCAAGACGTTCAATTGCAAAACGTGCATCGTCTAAAGTTGTTGGGTCAAGATTGAAAGTCTTTTTCTTGAAGACTGCTGGAAGTTCTTCAGGTTCTTCTTCCAAAAATTCAAATGGAAGAGTTTCAGTTTCTTTAATTTGTTTTCTTGCCTTTTTCTTATCTTTCTTTTTATCTACCATTCTTACGATTTGCTTTTCAAGTTTTGGAAGTGCAATGTCAATGTTGTTATACATGCTGTCACCTACAACTTCACTACGGAAAAGCATAGATTTTGATGTAAGAGTGATTTCAAGTTTTTCTTGTTTTGCAAGTTTTCGGCAAACAACCCTGATCTTAACTTCTTCATCAAAATATTTTGAAAGTTTTCCAAGTTTATCATTTACAATCTTTTGTAACCTTGCAGATGACTTATATCCATCACGATCAATAAATTCAATTTTCATAAAAATTCCTCCTAAGTCTATTGTAACAAAAATTATAAATTTTTCAAAGCGAAAATAGAAGATATTTTAAAAACAACCATTTAAATTATTTATTTGTAAAAATCAATTTATCTTCTTTAACATCAATTATAATTTCGCCAGTATTATTTAATTCGCCTAAAAGTATCTTTTCAGCGATTTGGTCTTCAATCTCTTGTTGAATAAACCTTCTAAGTGGTCTTGCACCATATTCAACATTAGAACCTTTTGAAACTACAAATTCAAGTGCATCTTCGGTTATTTTAAGCGACAAATCTTTTTCTTTTAAGCGTTTATTAATGTTTGAAATAAGAATTTTGCTAATTTTGACAAGGTCATTTTGTTTTAAAGTGTCAAAGATGCAAACTACATCAATACGATTAATAAATTCGGGTTTGAATTTACGTTTTAATGCTGTCAAGTATATCTTCTTTTCATCTATCTCTTGAGTCTCATCTCCGCCAAAGCCTAGATTTTTATGGTCTTTAACTTCGTTTGCACCAAGGTTTGATGTCATGATTATGATTGTATTTTTAAAACTTACCGTTCTGCCTTGTCCGTCTGTAAGTCTGCCATCATCTAAGATTTGAAGTAATGCGTTAAAGATGTCTGGGTGTGCTTTTTCAATTTCATCAAACAAAACCACGCTATATGGTCTTCGACGAACTTGTTCGGTCAGTTGTCCGCCGTCATCATAGCCAACATACCCCGGAGGCGAGCCAATGAGTTTTGAAACGCTATGTCCTTCCATATATTCACTCATATCTATGCGGATAATATTATTTTCGTCATCAAACATGGCTTCGGCTATGGCTTTACTTAATTCGGTTTTACCAACACCTGTTGGCCCCATAAACAAGAATGAGCCTATTGGACGTTTTGAGTCTTGTAGACCAACCCTTGAACGTCTTATTGCCTTTGCAACAGCGTCAACAGCCTCGTTTTGACCCACAACACGTTTATGCAAGATTTCTTCCAAATGAATAAGTTTTTGTTTTTCACTTTCTGTTATTCGAGTGACTGGAATACCTGTCCATTTTGCAACAACTTCGGCAATTTCATTTGCACCTATCTCTTGTTTTTGATGTTTTGGATTTTTATCAAACTTAGATTCTTCTTTCTTTAAGTTATTTTCAAGGTTGATAATTTCACTTTGCAATTTAGCAGCTTTTTCATAATTACGTTGAAGCGACGCTTCATCTCTACTTGCTGATAACCCTTTAATCTTTTCTTCAAGTTCTCTTATCTTTTGTGGTTTGACTGTAAAATTAACTTTAGCTTTGCTTGACGCTTCATCAATAAGGTCAATGGCTTTGTCTGGAAGACTTCTATCCATGATATATCTATCTGAAAGCACTGCGGCGGCTTCAATTGCTTCATCGGTTATGGTTATTTTATGGAAAGCCTCATAACTATCTTTTAATCCTTTCAAAATTTGGATTGTTTCTTGAACTGATGGTGGATTAACGAGAATTGGTTGAAAACGACGCTCGAGTGCTTTATCTTTTTCGATAAATTTGCGATATTCGTCTGTCGTTGTTGCACCAATTGTTTGAAGTTCGCCACGTGCAAGATATGGTTTTAACATATCTGCAGGGCTGGTTTCCCCCTTTTCACTTCCTGCCTGTGCAAGAGTGTGAATTTCGTCAATAAAGACAATTATATTCCTGCTTTGAATTATTGTTTCAATGGCGTCTTTGAGTTTTTCCTCCATGCTTCCGCGATATTTCGTGCCTGCCATAAGTCCACCTATTTCAAGTGAATAGACGATTTTATCTTTTAATATTTCCGGCACGTCACCTGAAACAATTGCTTGAGCAAGACCTTCAACCACCGCTGTTTTTCCAACACCAGCTTCGCCAATAAGGACTGGGTTGTTTTTTGTTTTACGACAAAGAATTTCAACCAAACGTTGAATTTCATCTTCTCTTCCAATAACTGGGTCAAGACGATGTTCTTTAGCTTTCAAAGTTATGTCTGTGCCCATATCTAACAGTTTTTCTGGCAGACTACTGCCCGCTTGCTTGTTTGGTTTAGAATTTTCAACTTCTTCTTCGGTTATTGGTTTATCTGCTTGCAGTGCATGAATAACCTTACTTCGCATAGCGTCAACATCGACATCAAATCTGCCAACCAAAATTTTATAAGCAACAGACCCTGAACTTGACAAAAGTGCCAAAAGTAAATGTTCTGTGCCTAAAAAAGAATGGTTCATTTGAAGTGCAATTTGCTGTGCCATACGAAACAAATCTTTTGTGCGTGGTGTAAGTTCAACATCGCCTGAGAAAAGAATTTCTTGTGGCGCATTATCTTCAAAGAACTCAAATAACGCTGGCTCAGTTACGCCATATTCGCCAAGCAAAACTGCTGCTGTGCAATCTTTGACAGAAGTAAGACCATACAAAATATGTTCACTTCCAACCAAATTACTGCCAAACCTTAAAGCAAACTTGCTTGCGTTTTTGATAACCTTTTCTATATTATCTGAAAAAGAACTGCTTTGATAATTCATAACTATCTCCTTTTAACAAGTTTTTTAACCTTTTTAGATATATACTCTGCTCTTATGGCATTTTCCTTTTTTTTATCGCCAAAAATTTCTTTTAAAAATGCTGGCCCACATTCAAAGTATAATTTTTGATAGGCTTTTTCATCAAGTATTTCCATATTTCCTAGTTCGCAAACAAGTTTAACTTTAGATAAAAGCTCCATTGTTTCTTTTTCGCCTAACATGAATGCATTTGTAAGAATTGCATAGGCACGCCATCCATCATCAATAATTTTATCACGTTGTAAAACCAGCATTTCTTCTCTAAGAGTTTTTTCTTCCTCACAAATTTTAAAGATAAAATCTGTGACAAGGTCAATAATCTCTTCTTCGCTATAGCCAAAAGTTCCTTGATTTGAAATTTGATAAAACGAGCCAATCGCTTGACTCCCTTCGCCATATATTCCACGAAC
>CAMUGK010000090.1 GCA_947088415.1 uncultured Bacillota bacterium
GAGTTTTGCTTTAATCTCCATCCCACAGTCATTGGATACTTCTTTTTAAATTTTAATACATGAGCATACACACTATCCATAATAATTATCCTTCAATTAAACCATTTTCTTTAAAGAAATTTATTTGATAAATATTTTTGTCATAAGCTTTATAGCCACCAACCACTTCTTTTAAATAAGAAGGTCTTATAATGTCGGTTGTTAAATATTTGCCGTTATATGACGCTTTATAAGATTCGGTATCTTCTGGGTGTGCAATTGATGGAATATCTGTTATGAGTGTGCTGTTGTTTTGGAAAAAGTTTTCAACTACATCTTTTAATTTGCTTTCATCATCAACTAAGTCATTTTCATATTTAGTAAAAAGATGGTTAGGAAGATTATAATCAGGTGCACCAACACCTTTAATATAAATTCCTTTTTTGCTGATAAATTCAATAGGTGACTCGGCATTCAATTTTCTTTCAATGCCCCATTCAATATTAATTGTGCGGTCATCAGCAACTGTCAGGGTGGTATAATTTGATAAAACAGAAAGAGTATAGTTTCTGTCACTTGTTGTTACGCGTTGAACAAACATTGGTGAGGTGTTGTCAATAAGGAAAACATCAAACGAACTATTGCCAGCCATGTCATAGACTTCAAATATATAAAGCCCTGCAGAAGTGCGAACAAATGCCGAAGGAATACGTTTTGAATAGGTGTAATCAATTGTATTTGCATAATTTGTCCAGCTTGGGTCTGAAACCGAAAGGTCAAGAGTATAGTTTACAGGAATTATTCCATGATTTTCAAAAATAGATTTTAAAAGGTTATCATTATTATTAGCCGCAGAATCTCCAGTATTGTAATATTGATTTTGTTTAAGTTCGTAATATTTGAAGTAGCCATAAGTTTGTGCCTTACTAGCTTTTTCATTCCAAGAGAAAACTAATGGTTGATTTGATGTTTTTTGATTTTCATTTAATCTTTGAATAATATTATAGTCAGAACTTGTTCGATAACTTGTTGTGGTTGCATATATTTGTCCAATTGGATTTGTATCAATTGTAAAGGTTCTTAAACTTGGATTTATTGCTGTTGCAGATTTAATTGAAATTGTAAATAGTGCATTATGATAAGGGCTTGCAATATCGTTTGTTGCATCAATATATACACCAGCCTTTCCAGAATATTGCGAGTAAAATTCTCCCAATTCGCCAAGGTCTTGATAATAGCTAATTCCAGGGTAGGCGTTGTTTGCAAAATCTTTAATGTTTACAAAGTGGTCTGAATTTGCTGGATTAAAGAAAGGTCGATTGTTAACATAGTTTGTGGCTGACAATTTAATTTCAACATTTGCGTCGTAATCTGATTCTGTTGACTTATCAACAATCACTACGCTTTTGTTTGTATAATCGCCATCATAAAGTCGAGTTCCAGCAGTTGAAACAACGTCAACAGTTGGGGTGGTGTCTGTGATTGTAAAGTAGAAAATTTGATAGTGGAAATAATCTTTTTGTTGAACACCATAAGAATTTAAGTAGTCGCTAAAACGATAAATTGTGACAAGAATGTAAGTTCCTGCAGATTGAATATTTCCGCCTGCATAATTTTTTTCATTTGAAAGTTGAATATTGCCATTTTCATCTAATGTTGCATTAAAAATTTTGCTGTCTGAAGAAAGAGTTACATTAGGATTTTTGTTAAGCTTGATTGGTGTTTGATTTGTCGAAATTGGGGTAAGAGTTTGAAGCTTAGCTTTAGCATCTTCTAAAAGAGTGGATGCAACAGGTGGATTATTTGTTGGTGTTTGATTTGCTGACGCTAAAAGACTTGTCACATCTGCAGATTTTTCAAAAGTGCTGTCAGCGTTGACTTGTTTAAGTTCTTTTGAAATTGTCTGATTTGTTATTGGGTCTTTTTCTTGAGAAGTGTAGGTTGCCTGATAACCATAGATATAAAATCTTTGTCGTTTTGCAGTAAATGGCAAATTAAAAATCTTTTCACTGCCTTGTGGTTGATAGATAAAATCAAAACGTATGTCATAACTTCCAAGTTCGTTAAAAGAAAGTTCAGCAATATTGTTTTCAAGCCTAGCAAGAATTTCACAATTTTCTTGTGTAACTTGAGTCTCAATATTTTTCCCATTTTCATCAACAATCAAATTGCCTTGGTCGTCTTGTGACAATTTGAATATTCCAAGATATTCCTTTCCGCCATTATCATGTGCAAGTTTAAATTTATAATAACTTGCTTCATCTTCAATATTATTGTAACCAATTGTCAATTGATAGTGATGTGGGTCAAATGAGTATGTAGGAAGCTGTGCTTTTTGGTTTTTAAGAACATTGCTTGAAAAGTTGTAGAAATAAAATTTAGAATGTGATTGATTATTGATAAGTGTTGAACTTTTTGCAAATTGAGAAACTGTTATATTAGGCAAATTGTTTGCATCAAGATAAGTTAAACTATTGAAAACCATAAAAGAAAATTTGATGTTTGCAGTGTTTTCATCGCTAAAACTTTTTCCACCATCTTGAGTGTGGTAATAATGGTAAGGCACTACAAGAGTGTAACATCCTTCTTTATTTAAAATAACTTCATGTTTATTTTCACCGCTTCCAAAACCAATATCGTCAGCGTTTTTAAGAGAGAATGCAATATTAAAGTTTTTTGGAGTGAAGGCATATTGGTTAATAGAGAATGCATCATCATGACTTTGTGCAAAGTTTTCAGGAAGTCTTCCACGCAATAAGTTTCTAGGGTCGGTTGGATTGATTGTGTCAACATCTTTGTTTGTCAAGTTGTAAAATAAAGAGAGTGTGCTGTCGATATTAAAATAATAATATTCATCAGGGTTTTCTGGATTTGGCATATATGCATAATTTTGTTTGTGATAGCTGTCGCCATTTGGTCTTGAATATTCATCAGGGCTTTCAACTATTCCGTTGGTCATTGAAATAGAAATCTTGCCGTTGTTTGAAAGAAGAAATAAACTGTTTCCGTCATTGCCAACTTCACCAGCAGAAACGATAGGATTAAAATATTCTGGCAATGAATTTGAAATTTGATTATAATCTTCTTCAGCACTTGTAGTGCATTCATTGTATTTATCAAACTGCTTTGAATTTGTGCATAAAACAAGCCCACAAATTAGCGTGCTAATTGCAAAAAAAGAGAAGACAAAACTATTTAATATTTTTTTAATTCTATCCATAAACCACCTCTAAAATTTATGACAAATTAATATGTAATTAATTTTCAAAAATATTTTACCACAACAAACAAAAATCTCAAAATAAATTAAAGAAATATATATAAATAAATATATATAATATATAATAAACAGAAAAGTTTTTTTTAATCGTAAAAATT
>CAMUGK010000091.1 GCA_947088415.1 uncultured Bacillota bacterium
ATAAACCGTTATAAATTTAGGGTTACCACCTCTTTCTATGTCTACTGAAACAGTATCGCTTGATGAAGTAAGCGTTTTTGTCATTGTCATAAGTTTGCCAGTATTAGGATTAGTAGTCTGATAAGTTGCAACTACTTGACCACCTGCAAGACTTGATTCATAATTACCTAAAGAATTTTTAGTGTAAACTGAAATATGAACACTATAACTATTTGCATAACATTCTTTATTTTTTAATAAGTCAAAAATCCCCCCCCCGCCAAGCAACCGATTAAGGTCGCTATTGACAAGAAGGGAATAAGGATTGATAACATGATGATTTTATTTCTCTTCATATTTTTCCTTCCTTTATACAACTTATTGTTGCAAGACTAATTTTTTATATTTTTATTGTATACTATTTTCTCTATTTTACCAAATGTTTTTATATAAAATTTAAAAATATTAAAAAAGTGATGAAATCATCACTTTTTGTTTCTTCTTAATTTTTCAATCCAAGGTGGAACTGAAGTGTCAACTTCAACCCTTGAAGAAGTATTGTCGCTGATTGGTTTAACTGCAACTTCTGGCCTTTCTTCTTCCTTAGCCTTTGCAAGACCACCAAAAATGCCACGGGCAAGAGTGTTATCTTTCTTTTCGCCCATATTGCCAAGACGACGTGCATTTTCAAGTTCTTTAGCCTTATCTTCTTTTTCTAAAAGAGTTGAAGGAAAACCTGTTGCAATAAGAGTGATTTCAACTTCGTCACGCATATTTTCGTCAATGCTTGTTCCTAAAATAATGTTACAATTTTCATCAACAACTTCTCTTGCAAGGGCAGCTGCTTCTGAAAGATCATCTTGTGTAAGATCATTGCCACCTTTAATATTAATCAAAAGTCCTGTTGCACCTTCAATTGTCGTGTCAAGAAGTGGGCTTGCAACTGCTTGTTTAACAGCGTCAAGTGCTTTATTATCGCCTGTGCCATAACCAATGCCCATATGTGCAAGGCCTTTATCTTTCATAATAGTTGTAACATCGGCAAAGTCAAGATTGATAAGCCCAGGGAATACAATAAGGTCAGAAATGCCTTGAACACCTTGTCTTAAAACATCATCAGCATATCTGAAAGATTCTGGAAGTGGAGTTTTCTTAGGAACGATTTGAAGTAATTTTTGGTTTGGAATAACAACAAGTGCATCAACATATTTTCTTAAATTTTCAAGACCTTTGTCTGCATTTTTAGCTCTTATTGGCCCTTCAAAATCAAAAGGCTTTGTAATAACTGCAATTGTTAAAATTCCAAGTTCTTTTGAAATTTGAGCAATAACAGGCGCAGCACCAGTTCCTGTTCCGCCACCCATACCTGCAGTAATAAAAACAAGGTTTGTGCCTTTAAGCATGTCTGTGATTGAAGATTTGCTTTCTTCAGCGGCTTTTTGTCCAATGTCTGGATTTGCACCAGCACCAAGCCCGCCAGTCAATCTTTCGCCAATTTGAAGTCTTGTTTCAGCCTTGCTGACAAGAAGTGTTTGTTTGTCTGTGTTAACTGCAACAAATTCTGCTGAACTAACCCCAGCGTCAATCATACGATTGATTGCATTGTTGCCTGCACCACCAACACCGATAACTTTAATCTTAGCAACCGATGTGTTCATTAAATTTTCCATATTAAAACTCCTTTATTTGAATATATTTTATAACATTTTGCAAAATTAGGCAAGAAAATTATAAAGATTTTATAAATTTTTTGCATAAATTTTCATTTTTTTTGAAATTTATACATTTTCACTCTTCAAAGCATAGTCAACAAGAGATAAAATCGAAGAATTTTGTGGTTTTTCCTTCCCCGGAATTGGTGGAACACCATATGAAATATTTCTACCCAATGTTTTTGCCAAATAATCTCGTCCGCCTTTAATTAAACTCACGCCACAACCTGTCAAATAAGCGGGAAGATAAGAAATATATTGCCTTGAATATAATTGCAAACATTGCATGATTGCCGACCCGATGGTATCTAGTCTATAACCTACAACTTGATTTGCTTCATTAAGAGGAATTTTAATGATTTTGCCATTGTCACTTAAAAGTTCATAAAAATCTTTGCCATTACCCTTAAGTGATAACACGATTTGACGTTTTAATCTATCTGCTTCTGGAATTGAAAGTTCAAAAGCTTCTGAAAGATCGTTTGTAATATGTCCGCCACCATAAGAGAAAGAATAAAGCCCAACAAGACCTTCGCCTTTTACAAAAGCAACAGAAGTTGTAAGGTCGCCAATATTGATTAACATATTAAGATCTTCTCTTCCTTCCTTTGAAATACAGAAAAGACCTTCACAAAGAGGCTCTGAAATATATTCAACACTTGAAAAGCCAAGATTGCCTACAATAGTGTTAAAAAGACTGATAAAATTTCTGCCACCATAGATAATTGAAAGTTCGGCAGAAATTGAAGATGCAATTTCATTTAAAGGGTCGCTTACCACCCTGCCCTCATCCAATCTATATATAATAGGACAAACAGTTAAAATTTCAACATTCTCTTCTTTAGCTTTTTCGCTTGCAGAATAGAAAAGTGTGTCAAGATCTTGTTTTTTAATTTTTTTGCGTTCACCAAAATTTAAAACCGCATTTGTGCATTGCACCGAAGAAAATTCTGCGGGCACACCAATGAAAACTTTATCTGAAAATTTGCCTATTTGAAAATCTAGTTCATTTAAAACACCATTGATAACATCTAAAAGACCCTCTTCATCAAGAAAACGTCCTTCAAAATAGCCAGCATAGTCAACACTGGTTTGCGAAGTCACAATAAACGTGTTGTTAACCCCCTCGCTAGCAACCATTGCTCTTAATTTAGAAGAGCCAATATCCAAAACTAAGACGTTTTTATTTTTAGCCATAAATTTCACCTTTACTTAGATTTTATCTAAAAAAGAAAACTTTGTCAAATCAATTTAACAAAGTTACTTTTATTTTGCGATTTTTTATTAAATTTTTCCACTAAATAACCGAATTTCAAATGAAACTTCCCTATATCTAGATATTTTTTAAACATTTTTCTTTGATGGAATTGCATTTGCATAAACATCTTGAGCATTGTTTTCAAGGACATATTTGTTGTTTATAATCACATATGCACTATCAAGCATCTCTTTTGTCCATTTTTGTCCGAAATAGTCGGAATTTGGATTTAAATCAATATCTTTGCCAATTAAATCATATAGTCCAGAAAATGCTGTTAGAAATTTGTTAGCCTTTTGCGTTAATAATTTGTTTGAATTATAGATATAAAACAAATGATTATCATATGTGCATATGGTTAT
>CAMUGK010000092.1 GCA_947088415.1 uncultured Bacillota bacterium
TTAAAATATTGTTATATTCGCCTTGAAAAACGCCGTTATCTTGTGCATAAATAAGCCATGAACTATAAAATTCAATTGAAAAATTTAATCCTTGACAAAGTGAATATACATCTGTCACTTCTTGTCCAAATTCATCTTTTATTGCAACTACACCATTAATCCTGCTTTGAAGTTCTTTAAAGTTGTTGTCGCTTTCTTCTTTTTTAAGATACATGCTGTGTGAGTGCATCTCTAATTGTTTTACTGCATTCCTTGTATTTTTTGGCAACAAAACAACCACCAAAGTTACCGCAATTGCAACCGCTACCAAAACAGCAAGTACAATAATCCATTTTTTTTGTTTAATCTTTTTTCCTTCCATAAAATCCCCTTATTCATCATCTCCAAAAACATCAATATTTGTGTTGTTTTCAATTGGAGTTTCTGTCATTTCTTGAACATTTACAGTTTGGGTTTTTGCCACCTTTGTTTTATCGCCATAATTGACAAAAGTTGTATATTCGCCAATCCAACGAAGTTTAACAGTGCCAGTGCTTCCGTTTCGATGTTTAGCAATAATAAGTTCAATTGTCCCCGGCTCGTCTTCTTGAGCTGCATCAGCATATTTTTCTGGATTATAAAGAAAAAGAATTATATCTGCGTCTTGCTCAATAGAACCAGAGTCACGAAGGTCGCTGACAATTGGGTGATGGTCATTTCTTGTTTCTGACGCACGAGAAAGTTGTGAAAGCACAATGAATGGAACATTAAGTTCTTTTGCCGCCTCTTTCAAGGCTTTTGAAATGCTTGTAATTTCATCAACTGTGTTTTTATAATCTCTTCCCGAATGCATAAGTTGAAGATAGTCAACCATAACAATATCAATATTTTCTTTTGCTTTAAGTCTTCGACATTTGGAAACCAGTTCACTTGGGGTTATTCCGCCAGTGTCATCAATATAAATTCCACTTTGTTCAAGTTTTTTGGTTGCTGTCCAAATGCGTTGCCATTCATCTGCGTTCATTGTGCCTTTTAAGGCTTTGTTCATTGGCACTTTTGCAAGTGAGCAAATTGCCCTTTGCATAAGTTGTTCTCTAGGCATTTCAAGAGAGAAGACTGCACATTTTTTGCCTTGGTCGACAGCAGCGTTGACAAGCATGTTCATAGCAAAGGAAGTTTTACCTACACCAGGACGAGCAGCCAAAATGATAAGGTCAGAATTTTGAAGACCGTTTGTAATAGCATCAAAGTCGCGATAGCCCGTTGGAATACCTTTGATTGAAGTTGGGTCTTTGGCAATAGCGTCAAACTTGTCCAAAACCTTTTTAATTGCACCACCTGGTTTACCAACATGTTCTAGCGTTGCACGTTGTTGTTTTTCGGCAATTTCAAAAACAACTTGTTCTGCATACTTTAAATCTTCTTCCTTATCTTCATGTTTAAATGTATTTTCAATAATATCTTGACCAGATTGTATAAGTTTGCGTCTAACAGAATTACTGCGAACAATATCACAATAATAACTAAAGTTTGCAGCCGAAGGAACAGCATTTGTAAGGAAAGTGATATAATCAATTCCACCAACTTTTTCTAGAATTTTATCACTTTCAAGTGCCGCCGCCAATGTTACAAAGTCGACAGGAACAGATCGTTGATAAATTTTAAGCATACAACCATAAATTTCTTTATGGGCGTTGGAATAAAAATCTTCTTCGCTTATTATAGGAAAGATGTCTGCTTGAGCAACATTGTCAAGCAAAATACAGCCAAGCACTGCTTGCTCGGCTTCTAGGTTGTGTGGAAGCATTTTGTAATCTGCCATAAATTCCTCCTAATGTGAAAAAGGGTCTTTTGTTTTGTTTTCAACCCTTTTATTTGCTTTCTTTTTATCAATTTTAGCACATATCCAAAGAAATATCAAATAGAAAACCGCAGCCGTAACAATGATGATAAAACCATTAACAACTGGGGGAACCCCTGCAAGAACTAAAAGATAAGACTCAACAAGGCAGAACACAAAAATGCCAGCTAAAAACCACATAGTTCGCTTTAATTGTCTACGTAATCCTCTGCTCTCTTTAGGTGCAAGCATAGCCTTTCTCCTTTCTCTAAATTTCTCCTCTCAAAATTTTGCCTTTTTCACGCATACGCATGTTGTGGTCTAAAATCAACTTTCTGACTCTCATGCTTTTTGGTGTAACTTCCAAAATTTCATCATCTGCAAGAAATTCAATAGCGTCTTCAAGACTCATCTTTTTTGGTGGAGTAAGTCTAAGTGCTTCGTCAGAGCCAGATGCACGGCAGTTTGAAAGATGTTTCTTTTTGCAAACGTTAACAACAATGTCGTCGCCTTTAGGATTTTGCCCTACAACCATGCCTGCATAAACTGGCACACCTGCACCAATAAATAAATCTCCACGCTCTTGAGCATTGAAAAGTCCATAAACAATGGCTTCGCCACTTTCATGAGCGATAAGTGAGCCATAATCACGACGATTAATCTCACCTTTCCAAGGTTCATAACCTTCAAAAATTGTGTTGATAACGCCCTCGCCCTTAGTGTCGGTTAAAAGTTCGCTCTTAAACCCGAAAAGCCCACGTTCTGGAATTGTGAATTCCATTTTCATTCGAGAGCCATGTGGAGTCATGCCAACAAGCTCGCCTTTTCTTACACCCATTTTCATCATTACAGCACCTGTGCAGTCTTCTGGAACGTCAAGGAAAAGCCTGTCGATAGGTTCACATTTAACTCCGTCAATATTTTTGATTAAAACTTTAGGCATGCTAACTTGAAATTCATAGCCGTCACGACGCATGTTTTCAATCAAGATTGAAAGGTGCATTTCGCCACGACCACAAACTTGAAATCTTTCTGCTGTTTCGCCGTCTGTAACTTTAAGAGAAAGGTCTTTAACAGCTTCTTTATACAATCTGTCACGAAGATGACGAGATGTCACATACTTGCCTTCTTTGCCAGCAAATGGGCTGTCATTAACCATAAATGTCATTTCAACTGAAGGTTCTGCAATCTTGACAAATTCAAGTGGAATAACATTGTTTGAATCACAAATTGTGTCACCAATTTGCACATCTTCAAGACCTGCAACGCAGACAATTTCCCCGATAGGAACTTCTGTGACAGGCACACGTTTAACACCTTCAAAAACAAAAAGTTGAACAATTTTTGAACGCACTTGTTTTGCTTTATCATGGAAATTGCAAAGTGCTACATTTTGACCAACACAAAGTTTTCCTTGAGTAAGTTTGC
>CAMUGK010000093.1 GCA_947088415.1 uncultured Bacillota bacterium
TATAAAATACCTGCAAGTTTGATAAGCACAACCCTAACATCTTTACTGATTGCCAAAAACATATTGCGAATATCGTCGGCTTCGTCACTTTTAGTTATGTTGTTGATGTCTTTGATAAGTTTGAAAGTTTCAACCATTTTTTTAGTTTCACTTGTCAGACTTTGTTGAATTTTTAGCGAAGTAATTTCGTCAACTTTAAACAGTTGATAACATAAAAATGAGAAAAAAGAAGGTTTATCTAATTTTAAGGTTATCAAACTGTTTACAACATGGTTACATCTTTCAAGATTGAGTGATGGCAAAACAAGTTCATTCAATATTTTTTCTTCTTTAGCTGAAAGCGTCAAATATTCTTTAATTTTATTCTTGATTGACATAATTAGGTCTTCTTTTTCCATTAGTTATCTCCTTTTAAATTTTGAAATGTTTTAATTTGATTATATATAATTGAATCATCAAGTTGTTTTTTGATAGATTTGTCTGTAGAAACTTGCAAAAAGTCATCTTCCATGCAAGAGACAAGTTTTAATTCTTGAAAAACTTTGAATGCCACAAAGAAAGTGTTGAAAGAAATTTTATCTAATTTTAAATTGTCATAAAGGTCAAAAACATTAAAGTAAATTTTGTTGGTTTTTGTCGAAAGAGCGTTAAAAATTCTGCCAAAAGTTTGACGCGACAAATCTATTGAAATGAAACTTTTATAATCTGATTTTTTATCTATTGGAACAAAAATTTGTGCATCGCATATTTCATTCAATTTGCTTAAAAATTTACTGTCTAAAATTGGCGACAAAAAGATGATTTTATTAAAATTTTTTGCCCATTCAAAGCCATTTGGCGACAAAAGTAGACTATTATAGCCTATGCAATTTTTATCATGTATGCCAAAATGATAAATGCCTTGAGTATTATAATTTTTTGAAAAGTCTACATAGTCAAAGCATGAATAAGTTACAAAACAAGTGCCAAAAACCGAAGCGTCTGTGCCACTTATAAAAGACAAAAGTTCTTGTTTTGAATAGAAATTATATTTGATTTCTTTGTCAGTTTGAAAACCTAATTGATTAAATTCAATAGCATTAAGTTTTTTAAATGCATCTTCGGCAATAAATTTTCCACCGTCAAAATCTTCAATTACGCCTTTTAATGATTTATCTTTAAATGTAAAAATAAAACTTTTAATGCGTGAAAATTCAATTTTTGTTTGGTCACTTACAAAATTGAAATAAACAAGTTCTAGGTCGCCAATTTTGATGTTTGCGTGTTGTGGAAATCGTTTCATTGGTTTAACATCAATATCTTGGGCGGAAATTTTGAATTTAGGGATTGGATTATCACAACCAAAAGGCTCTAAAATGCTTAAACTTTTAAGAAAATCCAAATTGATTTCATCAAGAGTTATATCTTGGTCATAATATTTAATTGGCATAAAAACTTTATCGTTTACATGTTCAAATGTGAATGCGTTGACTTTTTGAATAAATTCAGCGTAGCGGTCACGTTTTAATGAAAGTCCTGCAGCCATGCTGTGCCCACCAAAAGTTTCAAGCATATCTTTTAAAGATGACAAAAGTTCATGAATATTAATGTCATCAATACTTCGTCCAGAGCCTTTCAAAATGTCGCCTTCTTGAGCAAACAAGAAAACAGGTTTATGATATTTTTCAACAAGTCTTGAGCAAACAATCCCCAAAACTCCATGATCCCAAACTTTAGATGCAAGACAAATAACTCTTAAATTTTTAAGTTCTGCCTTTTCAAGAGCCTTTTCACAATCGCCATAAATCTTGTTGCATATTTCTTGACGTTTGGTGTTATGTTGCAAGATTAAATCAATATATTTTTTAATTTTAACTGGGTCATTTTCAAGATATAATCTTAAGCTATCTTGAGCGTCTCCCATTCTTCCAGAAGCATTGATTTTTGGTGCAATTTTGAAAGAAATGTCTGTTGAAGAAGGTTTGCTTGTGCTTATGCCAAACTCCTTAAATAACATTTTCAAGCCTTTTGGAAGATATTTATCTGTTAAAGAAAGCCCTTGGGTGACAATAGTACGATTTTCGCCAGTAAGTGGAACAATATCTGCAATTGTAGCAAGTGAAGCAATTGGCAAAAATTCTTGTGCTTGATTTCTTCCCAAAAGTGCTTCTGCAATTTTGTAAGCCATCCCCGTTCCACAAAGTTCATGATAAGGATAGTCTTGCTCTTTCATTTTTGCATTCAATACAATTGTATCTGGAATTATCTCTGGAATTTCATGATGGTCTGTGACTATAATTTCAACACCTTTTGTTTTTGCATATTCAATTTCATTTGCACAAGAAATTCCGCAGTCGACAGTGATTATTAAATTTGGAGAATATAAATTGCAAATTTTGTCGATTACGGCATTTGTAAGTCCATAACCATCTACATATCTATTTGGAAGATAATAACTTGCATTAATGCCTTTTTTAGCAAGTGCTTTAATCATAATTGCTGTTGCACTAACTCCGTCAACATCATAATCTCCAAAAATTAAAACCTTGTCATTCATTGCCTTTGCAAGAGTTATTCGGTCACAAAGTTCTCGCATGCCTTTAAGTAAAAATGGGTCATGAAAAACGCTAGGGTTTAAAAACTCACTGATTTCTTGATCGGTTGAAAAACCACGCGACAAGATAAGTTCTGCAATGCGAGGAGAAAGACCAAACTTTTCTGCCACTTCATCCACCTTATCGGCGTTTTTATTGAAAAATTTTCTAAATATCATAATAATAAACCTTAAAATGTTGCCTTATGAATTAATTATAACCTAAACAAAAAAAGAAATCAAATAAATTTGACTTCTTTATTAAAAAAGTGACAATTTCACTTTTATCTATCTTCTTTTTCTTGTTCAAGGCTAAAACTAACCTTTAAAACTTCATTTATAAGAAATGCGTCTTGGTCATTAAAATCGCGATAGGTCATAACCAAAGTTGCTTCACTGCCATCATCAAAGGCTTTGGCAAGTGACACAAGACGTTGTGCAATGACAACTGCTTCTGCGTTATGCCCCAAGATTTTATTTTTATCTTCAAAGCATAAATCCAAAATATTGACAACTTCAACAATGTCAAGCACAAGAAGTGCCACCTTTTCGCCTAAATCTGTTAAACGATTGGCAAGTGAAATTCCGTCAACAACCTTATCAAGCCCTGTATGATATTCTTCGCCATAAT
>CAMUGK010000094.1 GCA_947088415.1 uncultured Bacillota bacterium
TAAAGATAACTGTTGTTTTGCTTTTGTTGACAATGCCTGTAAGTTTTCGTAGTGCTTGACTCATCATTCTTGCTTGCAAGCCAACATGATTATCTCCCATTTCGCCATCAATTTCGGCTTTTGGAGTAAGCGCTGCAACAGAGTCAATAACAATCAAATCAACAGAACCCGATTTTACAAGCATTTCAGCAATATTGAGTGCTTGTTCGCCATTATCTGGTTGAGAAACATAGAGTTCTTGCAAATTTACGCCTAATTTTTCAGCATAACTAGGGTCAAGTGCATGTTCAGCATCAATAAAAGCCGCTGTTCCACCAAGTTTTTGAGTTTCTGCAACAATATGCAATGATACTGTTGTTTTACCAGAACTTTCTGGCCCATAAATTTCAATAATTCTTCCCCTTGGCACACCACCTATTCCGAGAGCCATATCAAGTGTTAAACAACCTGTTGGAATGACATCAATTTTTTGACGAGTTTGGTCGCCAAGTTTCATGATTGCACCTTTGCCATATTCTTTTTCAATTTGAAGAAGTGCTTGCTCTAATGCGTCTTTCTTTAAATCTTTCTTTTCCATATTTTCACCTAAATTCCTTTCTTAATTATTTTAACAAATTTTTATTAAAAAGACAAACTATTTTGTCTTAATTTTTTAAGAATATTAAACATTATTGCATCAAGTGCATACTCAATAGCAAGTTCTTTTTTTACTTTAAATCTATTTTTATAAACATCAATAGATTTATTATTGCCCATTGTGTAAACCACAGTGATGCCATCTTCTTCAAACCTGCCTTGAACATTTACAAAGAAAACATCATCCCCCATATTCCCAAAATGTCTAAGGGTTTGATTATAAACTTCATCAGGTGTGATATCACTTTTCAAATATTCAACACAACCATAAGTCAAAATATCTTTTGTGCAAATATTACTGCAAATTTCTTTTAAAAGTGCTCCACCTGTTATTCCTTCACAAATGCCAAGTTTAATGCCTTTAAGGTTGGCAATTTGACTTATGCTTCTGGCAATTTCAAGACTATTTTCACTGTAAATATAATCTTTAAAAGCATTGGCAATTTTGACTTGATTGTTGTCTATAAGGTCTTCACTGCCTTCATAGGATATGTAAAGGTTTGAAAGCAAACCTTTGGAAATAACACAATATTCAAGTTTATTAATTTGAGTTTTTAATCCCTCTAAAATTTCATAAATTTTGTTTTTGCTAAGTTCAAACAATTTAAATTGACATGTTTTGTTTGCACGCATTGGGTTTAAATTTATTTTTTGAAGCATCAATTCCCATCTTGTGTCATAAGGCACAAAAATTATGTTGTTGCCATCTTTATTAAAAACAACAACCTGCTCATCTATAACATTTTTTTGATTGCCCAAAATTTTAATATTGTCACTTATAATGCTATCTATATCTTGATTTAATGCAAAAATTATTGTATTAACATCCTTTGAAATGACAGAAGCGATATCTTCTTTTACAAACTTTTGCATTGAAAAAGAGGCAATATCACAATTATAACTTGCCATAACTTCTTGAAGTTTTGCAAAATTAAAATCTATATCTTGAAGTTTGTCTTTATTAAAAACATAAATTTTATATTCCATGTTTTCCTCTTTTTATTTGAAAATTTTATTATTTTTTTCAAATTCTTCTTTACTTACCAAAACTTCTCTTGTTTTTGCACCACGATTTGACGAAACAAGCCCAAGTTCTTCCATTTGGTCAACAATTTTAGATGCCCTTGGATAGCCAACACCCAAATATTTTTGAAGCATTGTTGTTGAAGCCCATCCTTTTTGACAGAAAAGATCAAGTGCAATTGGAATAAGTTCGTCATAAACTCTTCCATTTTTATCTTCATCATTGGCTTTTGAAGAATTATTTTTGTCTTCTAAATTTGTAGAATTTTGTGTCAAATTTTTCTTTGAAGTTGTTTTATCTTTTATTTGTGTCTTTTCTTGAGTTGACTCTTGAAAGCTTTCTTGTTGATTTTCTAAAGATTTAACCTCTTCGGCATTTTCAACAAAAAGCACCATATTTTCTTCTTGACCAACTTTTTTTTCACTGAAAATATGCCAATTTTTATAAAAATATTCAATTCCTGATGAAACTGTAAGAATTGTTGTTATGCAAAGAAAAACAAGCAAGACTATTGCAATGATTGAATTTGCTTGAATTAAAGATGCATTTGCACCATTATAAAATTCAACCACAAAGAAAGCAAAGAAGAAATAAAGTGCAAGTGTCACATCTTGCATTGCTGCTTTATATTTTCCGCTCTTATCTGCGGCTAAGACAACGCCTTTTGTAGCTGCAACTTGACGAAGCGTTGACACTGCAAATTCTCTTGACAAAATTATAATTCCGCAAACAATGCCAAGCCATTGTGGGCGAATAATTGCACTTCCATTAATGATTGGAGTTGAAATTATCAAAATAAGTGCACTCATAATTAAAATTTTGTCTGCTATTGGGTCTAAAAATTTGCCAAGTGTTGTAACTTGATTATTTTTTCTGGCAAGATAGCCATCAACAAAATCTGTAAGGCAGGCAATAACAAATATAGCACCAGCTATAAACTTGCCCCATGGAATAAATGATGCAAGATAAAAGAATATTACAAGTGGAATTAAACAAATTCTTGCTAAGGTAATTTTGTTTGGCGTGTTCATAAAACCTCTCCTTTAAAACTTTTGCCGTCAAAGTCATAAATTTTGACATCAACAAAATTTGCGATTTCTATCTTTCCATTATCCACAAATTTGACATCAAAGTCAACCAAAGGCGAAAGAAATCCACTGTGCCCAACAAACTCGCCAGTGTTTTCGTCAAAATAATCCACTAAAACCCTAAAAGTGTCACCAATCTTGCTTTTTGCAAAATTCTCGGCTATTTGATTTTGAACCTTTTTAATTTTCTTTAAACGCCTTTGCTTTGTAAAATTTGAGTTTTGATTTTTCATATAAAAACTTGCCGTATTTTCTTCTCTATAATAAGGAAAGAACCCAGCAATTGGAATTTGTGCAGACTTTAAAAAATCAACAAGTTTTTTAAATTCCTTTCCGCTCTCTCCTGGATAACCAACAATAAAGGTGCTTCTAAGTGTAATTTCTGGATAATCTTTTAATAGTTCAATCA
>CAMUGK010000095.1 GCA_947088415.1 uncultured Bacillota bacterium
TTATGAGGGCAAAAAAGTTGCACTTGGAATTATAATCAACCAAACTGCAGATTTATCTGGCGATGTAAACAAAATTCATTATTCAGAAATTCTTTCACAAGATTTTTTTGCTCTTTTGTCAGACGGAAAACATTCTTATGTCGAGTTTGAAAAAAATGGCAATTTACTTGGATATGTTCAACTTTCTAAAATTAGAATGGCACCAACAATTGCACCTTATGACTTTGAACTTATTGCAAGATATTGCAATGAAAGAAGAGTTGGTATGATTTTAACTCATACAGGCGATATTTTGATGTTTAAAAATCGTCAACTTTTGTTTGCAAAACGCCGTGGTATTTGGCAGGTTTATTCTCATGAAGAAGTTATTCAACTTTTGTCAGGTCGAAAAGAAAATTATTCATTAAAAGAAATCCGAAAATCTATCTATTTAACCGCTTTAGATTCTTCTTTTGCATATAATGGTGGTTGTCTTGTTTATCTAGATAAAGGTATGGCAAATCAAGCATTAATGCATATTAATGAACATGATATATTAAATGAAAAATATTATGAAATGAAAAAATCTCTTGAAATTGAAAATGCTGGCAAATTATATAATCTTCAATCACTTGCACTGGTTGAAGCATTATATAGTCAACCTTATGAAAAGTTTTTGGTTGAACAAAAATGTCATAAAGCCATGGCTTTACGAAAAATTATTGCAGGCAAACCATTTCAAGAACTCAATCGACGTCTTCGTCAAGAGATTGTTGGCATGGACGGTGCAACAATAGTTGACAGTGACGGAACTATCATTGCAACTGGTGCAATATTAAAGATTGAAGCGGGCAGTGAAGGTGGTGGAAGACTCGCCGCTGCCATGACACTTGCAAAATATGGCATTTCAATCAAAATTTCACAAGACGGAACTATGCAAGGTTTCTACAGTGACAAGAAAACAGGAAAACTTCGTGCTTTGTTTAATGTAGGGTAAATGCAGGGACAACTAGAATTTCTTAACGCGGACACGCCATTTTTGTCATCCTGAGCGAAGTCGAAGGATCTCCGCAGGGACAAAAGTGGACTAACCGCTAAAATTCGTTTTCCCCACAAGCCCCTTTTAATCTCTTGAAAAATTCTGCTGGACATTTTTCTGCGAGAGAAGTGGCAATCAAATTTTTAGGGTCGGGCAAAGCCCTTCTTCCCATAAAAATTTGATTGCCGTTTTTATATAATAAATCTAGGAAATTCTTGACTAAATAAAAAAATTATGTTAAACTATTTCCAGTTAAGCAGACAGTCGCGTCGTAAGACGAGGAAAGTCCGAGCTTCAAGAGAACTGGGTGCTGGTTAACGGCCAGTGGAGGCGACTCTAAGGATAGTGCAACAGAAATAAACTGCCTAAATTTTAGGTGATGGTGGAAAGGTGGTGTAAGAGACCACCGGTGGATTAGGAATAGTCCACGCTCTGTAAACCCCACTCGAAGCAAGGCTGTCGGGGCAATAGGCTTGTTCTCTCCTGCTCCAAACGCTGCTAGAGGTTATAGGCAACTATAATCGTAGATAGATGACTGTCAAATACAGAACTCGGCTTATAGCTTAACTCAAGCCTATGCTTGAAAGATTCACATGCTTAAATTTAAGCATGTTTTTTATATAATGTTAAAATTTTGATGAGAAATCTGGAATTATAATCTTGACATAAAAATGACTTCATGTTAAAATATAATTGTAGGAGGGAAGATTATGTATAATTCCGTTGATATTGAAGTTGAAGAAAGGGTAGAAGTTACAAAAGGTTTGGTAAAAATTGTTTCACAAGCATACGAAATTCCAAAAACGATTTTTTGCCCAGAATGTGGGAATTTTGCAGAACTTAAAAGATTTTCTAATACTAGTGGTCGATATGATTGCCTTTCTAATAATTGCAGATTTTCGTTAAGTGCACAAGATTATATTAAACAAGAACTTGAAAAAGCAGAAAAAGAATAATCGGAGAATATATGCACAAATATGAACTTATTCAATCTAATGGCGAACTTAAAACAACATTTTATTTGCCAAATAGTATAAAATGCCCAATTTATAGTCTTTCAAGTGGCTGTAAGGGGGAAATTTATTATGACGCAAATTTTAAAGGCTATACTTGTGCAAGCAAAAATTGTAAATATGCAGTTAAAGCTGAAGCTTACATAAATGGGCAAGCAGATTTTTTAAAATAGGGTGGCAAATAAATAAAGCAAAAAGAGATAAAACAAGCCATTTGCAAACTTAAATTGTTTGCAAATGGCTTGTTTTTAAGTTTCTTTTGATTACTTTTTTGTTAAAAAAAGTAAGAAAAAACCAGAATAAAAAGTAAAAAAATGTCAATAAAAATTTCATGAAAAGAAAAGAATATATCGGAAAACTTAGCAATTTAATAAAAAACAGAGTGCTTTTTCATGCACCAATTATGTATGATGATGAAGTGGATTTTGACCTTTTAGAGATGGTCGGTATAGATAAAAATCTGCCGATATTTAAGTTTACAAAGCCGCTCAATAAAAATCTCTATAAAGCCTTAAAACAGGCAGGAAGAGCGATTTCTTTTAACTTAATTTTAACTAATACAAAAAAACTAAAAAAATCGTGGATTAAAAATCTTAAAAACTTATTTATTTTGGATGAAGAAATTTGTTCATATAGCCTTTTGTCTAGCATAAACAAACTAAATATAAACTATCAATCTCACTCGTCTTTTTCACAGAATATAACCGAAGAATATTTAAAGATAAATGATGAGATTGTAAACCTTGCTTTTAAACAATTTTACTTATATAAAAAAGCCACGAATAATGGCATTATTTATGACATAAAAGAGTTTATTCTTAATGGCAAAAATTTTTCTATTACCTTCACAAACCCTCTCAAACAGTCACAGACATGCCTGTTTGAAGTTAATATTCCTTTGCCTAATGGTTATTATCACTTTGACAAAGTTAAAACTGGTGTAAAAATTAGAAATTTGACAAGCAAAAACATAAGTTATTTTAATTATAATTGCAAAGATGGAAAACTCCTATTCTCCAGTATTTCAGGGCTAGAAAGCTCGACACATGCATGCATAAACTTGAGACTTAATATTGAACTTAAAGCAC
>CAMUGK010000096.1 GCA_947088415.1 uncultured Bacillota bacterium
TGAAGCTTGGAGTCCAAGACAAAAGAAATATTTTGAAGTATGTTCTTGTTCAAATCTTACAGACGCACAAGCAGGACGACTTAAAATAAGATATAAATCTCAAGATGGCAGTAATCAACTTGTTCATACATTAAATAACACGGTTGTTGCGCCACCAAGAATGCTTATTGCGTTTTTAGAGAATAATCTTCAAAAAGATGGTTCTGTTCGCATTCCAAAAGCATTGCAAGCCTACATGGGTGGAAAAAGCGTTATCACGCCATCTAAAAAATAGAGGATTTTTAAATTTACAAACCAAAAATTGAGGTATTTAATGAAAGGAAAAGTTATTGAAAAACAACTAATTGAAAGCATTGTCAGAAAAAAGAATAATGAGTTTATTTCTAAAGTTGGCGAAAAAATCAATATTGTAGTTTCAAATGCAATAGACCAACTTTCACAACAAATTGCTTATGTAAACTTAGACAATGTGATTTTTCAACCAGTCAATGAACTTTTGTCTGGAGCGTTTACCGATAACTCAAAATTTGTTTATTTTTTAGGAGTAGATAGTGCTCAACTTGAACTTAACACCTTGAAATCTACAACTTTTTGGAAAGATCTTAAAACCCGTGTTATAAACGCATGGAAATTCCGTAATACCAAGCGTGCTAGACGCAAACGCCTTAAAAAAATGAAAAAAGAGGCAGAAGAAGCAAAATTGAAACCAGTCATTTATGAATTTGACCCATCAAAATATAATATTTATAAACTTTGTGAAGATTTACAAAATGCGATTGCCGAATTTTGCACAGAAACTTCGATAATTTATCTTGAAAGAAATCGTGTTCGCGTGGTTGGTAAAGATGATTTTGGCTCAAATACTCAAATTATAATTTATCCCGTAATTTTCAATGGTGAAGTCTTTAAATATTATGCAGGAAGAAGTAAAGGCTTTGTTGAAGTTGATATTATAGGCCGTGCCGAAAAACTTACTCAAAAATATGAAAAAGTTGGCGAAAGTCTTGTCGATATGATAAAAGTCTTTAATGTTTTGTATTTCTTTGCAAACAAATCTATGCCAAATCAAATTTTTATTGAAAGTATTCTTTATTCTTGCCCAGATGAACTTTTTAAAGGGGATGATGCATACACAATTTTTGTTAAAATTATCAATTATTTAACAATGACTTCAATTAAAAGAGTTAGATCTTTGACAAATCCAGAAAAAGACATATTCACAGACCCATTGTCTGCAGCAAGTGGTCTTGGTTATGAAAAATTTATCAATCAATTTGTTTATCTTAATGAAAAAGAAGAAATGCAAGAAAAAGATAAAAAAGTAATTGAAAAGATGATTGACAAAGCAAATGCTAAAGTTCAAAATCAGACCAAATTAGACAAAAAAGCTCAAGAAAAATTTGAGAAAAATAAAAAGTCAGACAAACAAGATAATAATGTAAATAAAGATGATAAAAAATAAGAAGAGTATTAAAAATAAAGTAAAATTTTGAAACAACATTCCGCTTGTCATCCTGAGCGAAGTCGAAGGATCTCGGAAATGCATAAATCAATTGACTAGTATGCAAAATTAAATTTATTAAATAAAATATTTAAAATATTCAAAAATAAATTAGTTATATAAATATAATAAACTAGATTAGAAAATAAGGCTATTCTATACTTATCTCTGCGTAAAACTTGTGTTTTACGCAGAGATAATACAAGTCTTTTTAAACAAAAAAAGAGGACTAGTATGTGTCCCCTTTTTTTTATTTTTACCCTCACTTTGACAAATTTTAAACTACAAACTCCCCTAAAAATAAAAATTTGGTATTGACTTTTATGTGTCATTCTGAGGAGTAGCCGAAGAATCTTTTGAGATCTCTCCGCTTCGGTCGAGATGACATGGATATTATCCTTTGTTCTGGATACCTCATTGGTTATTCGTTAGTTATAGTAAAAACCCATAATTTTCAAGGTCTTTCTTTAAGAGTTTATAATTTGGTAATGCCTGCCCTACCAATGCCCAGAACTTTGGCGAATGATTGAGCTCTACGCCATGACAAAGTTCATGCACGATTACATAATCTATAAGTGGTTTTGGCAGGATTATGAGTTTAAAATTGAGTTTCATTCTTCCGTCTTTGTTGAAACTCCCCCACACCCGTTTAGATTTACATATTTTAAAATCTTTATATTTTAAACCAATTGCATTTGAAATCTCTTCCACCCTTTTGGTTAGATATTTTTTTGCATAATCTTTATATAGTTTTTCATAAACCACATCAAAAGAGTTTGATTTGCTTTGTGATAGAGAATTTTTAGCAGTAAAGTTAAACTCGCTAGCAGGTTGACACTCCCCTAAAAGATAGATATAGTTTTTAAAATCAAAACTGTCTTTAAAAGTATTTCTTGCCTTAATTTTAGCAAGCCCTTTTTCTATCCACCCTCTTTTTTCGTCAATAAACTTGGCAATGGTTTCTTCTTTTAGTCTCAAAGGTGCTCTAACAATCACTTCCACGTCTTTTGAGATAGAAAGTGAAAATGTTTTGCGTTTACTTCTTATTAATTTTATATCCATAAACAGATTATATCATATTTTATCTATTCAAGCAAGTAAAATTCCCCTATTTGCCCCTCCATGCCCGCGTCAAATTTTTGACAGTAAATGTTGCATTAACAAAAAATGTTAATTATCATATCTTTAACAACTTTAAATAAGTTGTAATTTAAAAGGAGATATGATAAAATGAGTATGTTTGATATTTAATTGAAATAAATGATGAAGGAGAAATTTTATATAATCAATGGATTGAATGGGACCATTTTATGATTCCGAATATGCCTGAAAGTTTAAGAAATATAATGCGAAATATTTTAGCATTGTTTGGTCATTGTAAGATATGTAGTGCACTTGATGGTTGTTATTTTGTATAGAAAGTAATAGACCTAAACAACCTTTGCACTTTAATTGCGATTGTAGACGGAAATTTATATCTTATGATAAAGTA
>CAMUGK010000097.1 GCA_947088415.1 uncultured Bacillota bacterium
TGATGATGAATTAATATTATCTTGACTGATATTTACTGTGTGATTTACTGGATTATAATGGTCTGTTAAATGACCGCGGCAACCTTTAAGCGTTGCATGATTGCCTGTTGCGTCTAAAATGCTTTGAGCAAGTTGTTTGCCAGTAATACCACTTTTGCAAGGAATATCACTGAACTTTGAAAAGGTTGATTGCACTTTAATTTGAGCATAAATTGCAATAAATATTGCAATTAAAATCACAGCACCTGACACCACATAACCAATATAATTTGCTGGCATAAATTCCTCCTAATTAAATAATTTTGTCTTTTTTGTAAGCATTGTCCAACCGAGAAGAGTTTGAAAAAACGCTGCCCAATAAGATAATTTTGCACTATTAAGAAGTTTTTTAACACTTTTAAGTTGCTTTTCACTGAAATATTCTTGCAAAAATTTAACTGCGTTTTTTGACGCTTCTTTTTCAATTGAAATTGTGTAAAGTCTTATTATAAGTGCCAAAAGAAAAATTAAAACTCCACATCCACAAAGTGCAATCCCCCATAGCAATAAATTGCTGCCGAGTGCAATAAGAATTATTCCTGCAATTAAACTTGGAAATAAAAAGATTCCAATAACTCTGCCTATTCGCATTAAAATGCTTTTTGTTTTAAGTTTATTGCCATTCTTATCTTGAAGTGCGTGACCAAGTTCGTGTGCTAAAATAGCATACGATGCTATTGAAGTGCTAGATAAGGTTTGCGTTGATAGTAAAAGGTCGCCACCATGCACATAGGCATCGCCCACATATTTATCTATTTTATGAAGCCTTAATTTCCCACCAAAATGTTGATGATTGATTTCTTCAACCATATCTTGAGGTGTCAAATTACAATAGGCTTCTTCTTCGTTAATTTCGTGGTAAACATCATAAAACTTTGCAAGACCAAAATTTGCTACCGCCAAGCAAAAGCAAAAACCAATTGCAACAATTACACCAAAAATGATAAGAAGTAAAGTTAAATCCATAATATTATTTTATCATAAAATAAGAAAATTTACTAATAATATCGCAAAAATCATTAAATTTTAAGTTATCAAAAGTATTGTTCCGCCTTTTTCTATCTTTGTGCCTGTTGGCGGAAGTTGTTTTGTAATAATTTCGCCTTCGCCATCTAACTCATAGAAAAGACCTAATTCTTTTAATATAAGGCTTGCTTCTGTCAAAGATTTGCCTTCAAGGTCTGGCATTGTGACAAATTCAACAACTACTTCTTCGCTATCTTTTGGAATATTCAAATATTCAAACATGCCACTGTAAATTTCTTTTCCATAAGGTGCTGCAACCACACTGCCATAGTATGCACCCGCACTTGGCTCATCAACTAGCAAAACTAAAATATATTCTGGGTTGTTTGCTGGATATGTTCCTATAAAACTTGAAATATATTTTCCGCTATCAATTCCACCACCTTCTTTATACTTTTGTGCTGTTCCTGTTTTACCACCAACATTATAGCCTTCCAAAAAAGTATATGGTGCGGTTTTATTGGTTGCATGCTCTAAAAGTCCATTGACAATATTGGAAGTTTCTTGTGAAATGGTTTTACCTTTGCTTTGCGACGAAAACTTTTCTATTGTTTCGCCATTACAGTCTTTTATTTCACTTACAATATATGGCGTCAATCTGCTTCCGCCATTTATAACAGAAGACACTGCCGTTGCAAGTTGAATTGGCGTCACGGCAACAGCGTGACCAAAACCCATACGTGCAAGGTCTACATTTTTAACGTTTCCTTTATTCATTAAAATGCCTGTCGCTTCGCCACTGATTGAAATCCCTGTCTTTTGTCCTAAGCCAAACTTTTCCATGTATGAATAAAACTTATCTTTGCCAAGCCTTAATGCCAAATCCATAAAACAACAGTTGCAAGAGTTTGCAAAGGCTTCTGTTAAGTTTTGAGAGCCGTGTCCTATACTTTTCCAACACTTAATTCTAACACCGTCTATAACTCTATAGCCTGGGCAATAAAATTTATCATTTAAGTTAGTCAAACCTTCTTCCAAAGCCGCTGAGACTGTTAAGATTTTAAAAGTAGACCCCGGTTCATAGTTATCTGTCACGCTTGTCACACGAGATTTCTCAAAAAGTTCTGAGATGTTATCACGTGGAATATTGTTAAGGTCAAAGCTTGGCTTTGATGACATTGCCACAATCTCACCTGTCTTAGGTTTCATAACAAATGCCGAAACCTTTTTAGCTTTTTGTTCAAGCATAATTTTTTCTAAAGTTTGTTCTACTGTTAATTGAATTTTGCTGTCTATTGTAAGATTTAACGAATCTCCTTGGATTGCACCTATATAATATCTTAAACTTCCACCAATTTCTTTGCCTTGCAGATCACTTTGTACATAACTATAACCGTCTTGACCTGTTAAATATTTGTCATAATATGATTCAATTCCAGACTGCCCAACATTATCAACACTCGTGAAACCAATAAGTTGACTGCAAAGGTTGCCATAAGGATAATATCTTCCTGCATTCTCTGCCAAGTATACTCCGTCTAGGTTTTGTTTATAAATTTCTTCTGCATCATCGGCATTGACTCCCATTTTAATCAAAGTTTCAGAAACGCCCTTTTTAGCAACCTTAGTGTAAGTTTTTTCATAGTCTAATTCTAAAATTTGCGACAAAAACAAAGCCACTTGTGATGAAGATTTGATTTCACGTGGGCGAGTGAAAACATTATAAGTTGTATAACTTACTGCCATTGATGCACCTGTTCGGTCATAAATCCCACCACGTGGGGCAACAATAGACAAGTCTCGAGTCCACTGGTCTGTCGCCTTAATTTGAAGTGATTTGCCGTCTAATATTTGCAGAACAAACATTCTAACTGCAAGTGCACAAAAAAGAAAGGATATTACTATAATACAAGCAAATATCCTTTTTCTTAATGAATGCAAGGAATATAATTTTTGCAAGTTTACCCTCCAAAAATCCCCGCTAT
>CAMUGK010000098.1 GCA_947088415.1 uncultured Bacillota bacterium
TTTTTATACAATATATTTGTGTCGACTAACAACGAAGTCTTTTTTTTGATTTTTCAGTTTTGATTTCGCGACGGCTAAATTTTCGCATAAAAATCAAAAATAATCAAAATAAATCAAAAGTTAAATCAAATTTTGATTTTTCGACAAAGTTTTGATTTCGCGAAAATCAAAAAATATACGCTTTTAACTTAACTTTCAAGTGTTTTGTTAGTTTCTCGTTCTTTTACAATTTCATACTTAATTATTTTTATACTCTCTTCTAGTTGAGTATCAATGCCTTTATCGAGATCTTTAATTTTATTTTCAATTCTTACATCTGGTCTAATAATACCAGTATAATCAAAATACTCTAAGTTGCTACCTTTAAAATATTCAACAGGTGCATTTTTATTGTGATATGATGTAAGTTCAAAATATCTTGTGCAATAGGTAAATTTTTTATCATCTACATCTTCATAACGAATATTTCCATAATTGCAAGTTGGCTGACCTGCTTCGGTGCCAATTAATGTTGCGTTTAACTTCTTTTTAAAAACACCAAGTGCAAATGTACCACTTGAAAAGGTTGAGCCGTTCATCAGCACATAAGATTTTATATTTTTTTCTTTTAGCCAATTGACAAGTGGGTGTATCACAACATCATTTCCACCTGTATTATATCTCACATCAACTAAGCAAGCTTTAGGCAATTTCTTGTAACTCTTTGCAATATCCTCAACAAATTTTGCAAAAGAATAATCTTTCATATCTGCACAAACACGATAACGAATATACAAAATTTCATCATCATTAAGCTTTTCGCTTTCATAAAATGGTTTTTGCACAAACTGAACTTTGGATTCTTCAGGCGTTGGTAATTTTGCAACAATCTCTTCACCGTTTTCGCAATAATATTTTATTTTATCATAAGCATCTCCACAGTCAATCATTTTCATGGCCTTGGGACAATACATCATTTGAAGAGCTCTATTATAAGCCCAGGTTTCAACTTCATAAGGGATTAACTCTTTCAATTTTTCAACAACTTCTTCAATTGGATTTCCATTAATCTTTTCTATCTTTTTTAAATGTCCGTCATGCTTAATATAAAAATCTTTATCAATTAGTGTGATAGAAGCCTTTACATAATTAAATTTAACACCACAATATTGAGTATGTGCATCTTTAAACAAAGCAAAAAGTTTAAGCATACCTGCTTCAAAATGAGTTTCGTCTAACTCGTCAATATTATATAAAAATTTTTGCTTATGTTTTTCGAATTCTTCTTTTGAAATATCATGATAAAGAAATATATGATTTTGTTCCAATTTTTTAAAAACAGTATTTACAAATTCAGATCTTTTCATTTTTGCTTTTACTCCCAACTTTTTTTTGATTTATTTTGTTTATTATTAATTTCTTCATACCTAAATTTTGATTTCGCGAAATTAATTTCGCGACGGATTATTTTGATTAAAAAATCAAAATTTTATCAAATAATCAAAACTTTCAATATCTTAAAAAGACACTTATTTCCAATTTCTTTCACTTTTACTTTTTACAACCAAGTTTTAAATCTGTATACAGTGTCAAAATCATTCATACACGACTGCATATGGTGTGTCAAAGCCTTTTCAAAAAAAGACTTTTTATACAATATAGTTGGCAGAGCAAGTCAAAACTAAATCGAATTTTATAAGTCCACTATTTAGTGGGCTTTTTGATATTTACTTTTTAATAAATTCGATTATATTTTTCTTCTTATCAGTTGGCAAAGAGTGAATTAAGTTTTCTAACTCAATATCAACATTATAATCTGCGATATTAGGACTGAAAAATCTTTCAATAGAGAAATTGCAAATTTGTAAAATCTGCAACAACTTTTCCATTGTCAAAACAATTCTGCCACTCTCAACCTGTGCGACATATTGTGCACTCATACCCATACGCAAACTTAATTCTCTTGCTGATAAATTTGCCGTATTTCTCACATAGCCTATCCTAGACAAAATCTCTTTTATTTCCATAAAACCCTCCAATTAAGATTTACAATTTAATTATAAATTATGTTTTGCTAGAGCAAGAAAAGGGAGAAACATAAAAATTTTTAAAAATGCTTAAAATGAGTAGTAAAACACATAAAGATATGCTATAATAATTAGTGTGAGTATTCTAAATGAATACTATGAGGTATTTTGAGCATGGATATACATAAAAATTTAGTGATTTTAAAAGAGTTTGTTGCTTGCTTTACAGGACACCGCCCACAAAAATTGCCTTGGGGTTTTAACGAAAATGACGAAAGGTGCAAAGAAATGAAAAACCAAGCAAAGATTAAAATTGAAGATGCTATCAAAAATGGTTATCATACTTTCTTGTGTGGTATGGCACTTGGCTTTGATATGATTTGTGCTGAAATTGTTTTAGAATTAAAAAAGCAATACCCCCACATAAAACTCATAGGTGCATTGCCTTGTAAAACACAAAGTGATGGTTGGAAATCACCACAAAAAGCAAGGTATAACAAAATTATGAAACAACTTGATGGAATAAGGTGCATTTATGACACCTATATAGGCAAGGAATGTATGCACGAAAGAAATAGATATATGATTAACAACTCGTCTCTTGTTATAGCCCTATTCAATGGCAAGAGTGGTGGCACAAAACAAACACTAGAATATGCTGTAAGTCAAGGACTTAAAGTTGAAATAATAAAACCAAAGGAGGAAATATGAAATTAAACATATCAATAGAAGATTATATAACAGACAAATTGGCTGAAACTGAAGATGAGGAATTTGAAAGCTATAAATTTTTAAAAGAAGTACGTGAACTTTCAAAAACATTTGAAGAAACATTAAATGAAGAGCAGAAAAAAGATTTTGATATTTTGCAAGATGTTATCAACGATTATGAAACCTCAAAAGAAGGTGAAATTGTCAAACTAACAATAGAGGCATATAAATCATTATTAAAATAATGGCACTGAGGCGTGTGCTTTT
>CAMUGK010000099.1 GCA_947088415.1 uncultured Bacillota bacterium
ACTTTGACAAAAAGTTTTCGTTATCGTCTTTTTCAGTTATATATTGCATTTTGCACTTGAAACTCGATTGAATGAGTTCTTGAAGTTGTGATTTGTAATTATCATCAACGACAGATTTATATTTTTTAAGTTCAAGTTGTTTCTCTATAAAACTTTTTGCTTGCTCTAAACCGCTGTCTAAATAAATCCCTGCTATGATTGCTTCTACAACATCACCTTTTATTGCCTTTGAAATAGAGCCTTGATAACTTTTGCCTAAAATCACATGCTTTTCAAGTTCAAGTTTGTCAAACACTTTGCAAAGGTTTGCCTCGCTTACAAAGTGAGAGCGTAAAACTGTAAGTTTGCCTTCGTCCATATCACTTTGCTTGAAGAGATATTCACCGACAACAAAATCAAGTATGCCATCACCTAAAAACTCAAGTCGTTCATAATTTTCTGAAGATTTTGAAGAGTGAGTTAAGGCTCTAGTCAAAAGGTCTTTATTTTTGAATGTATAACCTAATTTCACTCGCCTGCCCCCGCTTTGATTTTATTCTCTTCAATCTCCTTAAGTTTTTGTGAAACTTCAGCAACTGCACTTTCAATCTTCTCATTCAATTTTTCATTGTAAAGCAGGATTGTTTGGTCGATTGAAGCCGAAATATTAAGTCTTTTGCACACGCCATGATTTTTAACAACAAGTTTTTTGCATCCAAGAAGTGGACTTCCCGCATGTTTACCTTGAACATCAACTCGTGTTTTAATTTCTTTGAAAACTCGACGCATGAAGAGATAGCCAATTTTACTCCAAAAACCTTTTTTAATAGAGCCTTTTAAAATAGAAACAACTGCCTTAACAGCACCTTCTGTGCCTTTTAAGAGTGCATTGCCAGGGAAACCGTCTGCCACCATAACATCAACATCACCACTCATGAAATCATTGCCTTCACGATTGCCAATAAAATGGATAGGTGCTTCTTTCATAATAGGGAAAGTTTCTTTGACAAGTTCATTACCCTTGCTGTCTTCTGCACCATTAGAAAGTAATGCAACACGTGGATTTTCTTTTTTGTAAATGATTGAATAATATGCACTGCCCATAACAGCAAAATGCAAAAGATTGATAGGTTTGCAATCAATATTTGCACCACTATCAATGATAATAACATCGTTATCTTTGGCGGTTGGAAGTATTGGGCCAAGTGCAGGACGAGAAATCCCTTTAATGCGACCTATTTTCATGATTGCACCAGCAAGCACTGCACCAGTCGAGCCTGCCGAAACAAGACCAATAACATCTTCACGAGTTTTTAAAATATCAAAAGCACGAACTAACGAAGAGTCTTTTTTATGACGAATAGCATCGGTTGGTTGGTCACAATTTGAAACAACATCTGGTGCATGTTCAATAACTACTCTTTCATTACGTCCATTTAAAATTTTTTTAATTTTGTCTTGGTCTCCACAAAGAATAACTTGCAAATCTTTATGTTTTTCAAGTGCAAGCAACGCCCCTTCAATAATTTCAAGTGGAGCATTATCTCCACCAAAAGCGTCAACAACAATGCGATATTTAATTTCTTCGCTATCTTTTTTCATAAAAACTCCCATGCTTTATGTTTTATATAAATATAACAAGATAATAATATCAAAATAATTTTTTTTTGTAAAGAAATTTAAGCATATATCAAAAAAAAGTTGCATAGCACAATATATAGTATTATGCAACGCATACTAGCACCTAGATGTTGATTTTGTAATAATTTTTATTCTAAATAAAAATATAATGACAATAAAAAACACCGACAATTTTTATCGGTGAATTAGATTTATTTAGATTTCTTTTCTGTAACTTTAACGGTTTCGTTTTTATAAGTGCCACATTTTTTGCAAACCTTGTGTGGTTCTTTCATTTCGTGACATTTAGGGCACTCAACCAAAGTTGGTGCAGTAGCCTTAAAGTTTGCAGAGTTTCTTGAATTTCTTCTCGCTTTTGAAACCTTACCCTTTGGAACAGCCATAATTTCCTCCTTAATTTATCATTCTTGTTTATTATAGCGATTTCAACTGCTATTGTCAAGCATTTTCTTGCTATTTCTTTGTTATTTTTTTGTTGCAAGTTTCTTTGTGTCGCGAGCAATCATAAGTTCTTCATCAGTTGGAACTACAAACACCCTTGCTCTAGAGTTTTTGCCAGTAATCTCGTAGTTGACACCTCTTTCAAAACCAAAGTTTTTCTTTTTGTCAACACTAATTCCAAGCCAGTCAAGATTGTCCATAATTTCTTGACGAAGCTCTGGTCTATTCTCACCACTGCCCGCTGTAAAAGCAATAGCGTCAACTCCATTGAGTACTGCAATATATTCGCCGATATATTTCTTAACGCGATAGCATAGCATTTTAACTGCAAGTTGAGCATCTTTGTTTTTATCTGCAACTGCTTGAATATCACGTACATCACTAGAAACGCCACTTACACCCAAAAGTCCACTTTCTTTGTTAAGGTAGTTCATTGTTTGTTCAATATTTTTGCCTGACATTTCCATAATTCTTTGAACAACTGCTGGATCAATATCACCCGAGCGTGTTCCCATAACAAGACCTTCGAGTGGAGTAAAGCCCATAGATGTTTCAAGACAAACCCCATTTTTAACGGCTGAGATTGATGCTCCGTTTCCGATATGGCAAATTATAAATTTACCTTTTTTGCCTGTCAATTTTGCAAGTTCATTTGCAACAAATTTATGGCTTGTTCCATGGAAACCATACTTTCTGATCTTCCAGTCTGTGTAAGCCTTCTTAGGTATTGCATATCTAAATGCATAATCTGGCAAAGTTGAATGAAATTCTGTGTCAAAAACTGCAACTTGTGGTTTCTTAGGCATAACTTCTTGACAAGCCTTAATTCCAAGAATATTTGCTGGCATATGCAAAGGTCCAAGTGGTTTTAAAGCTTCCAAGTTTTTCATAACCTTTTTATCGATAACTACAGAAGA
>CAMUGK010000100.1 GCA_947088415.1 uncultured Bacillota bacterium
TTTGATGATAAATTTAACAACATTTTGCCACAAAAAATTTGGACTGCATGGGAAAGATTTTCTTGTGATATGGCGTCTGAAGAAGAATATTTAAAACTCAAAAATTCTATTGCAAAACCATCGTCAAAAGGGTATTTAGTTAATGAAAAATTAGGTCTTAAAGCACTTAAAATTTTTCAAGATAATAGTTATAAACGCGTCTTTATTATTGACGGCGAAAATAGATATATTTTGGCGTCAAAAACTAAATTTTATAACTTTACGCAAATTACAAAAGATTTTTTTGAAAAAACTAACGAAATATATTTGTGTTTTGGCAAATAAAATGTTATACTAATCTCGACATGGAAAATCTTGAACCACGCATTCCTCTTGCTGAGCGTATGCGACCAACAAGTTTAGACGACTTTGTCGGACAAGAACATATTGTTGGAAAAAATTGTTTGCTTTATAGGGCTATCAAGTTTGGAACACTGGGTAGTTGCATTTTTTATGGCCCACCGGGAACTGGCAAAACAACTCTTGCCAATATTATTGCAAATACATTAAAGGCAAGATATGTCAAACTAAATGCGGTAACAAGTGGTGTAGGTGATGCCAAGGCCATTATCGAACGTGCTAGAGCAGATAAGGCTATGTTTGGCAATGATACATTTTTGCTTTTAGATGAATGTCATCGCTGGAACAAAGCTCAATCTGATTGCGTTTTGGAAGCAATTGAAGACGGTTCAATATTTTTTATAGGCTCGACAACCGAAAACCCTTACACATCAATGACAAGGGCGATTGTTTCACGTTGCCGTATTTTTGAGTTTAAATCTCTTTCTGTTAAAGATATTGTTAAAAAATTAAAACAGGCTGTTGAAGATAAAGAAAAAGGACTAGGTCCTCTTCCAATCGAGTGCGATGATAAAGCACTTGAATATTTTGCGTTTGCTTCGGGTGGGGATGCACGAAGCAGTTTAAATGCACTCGAACTTGCAGTGAATACAACACCATTGTCCAAAGATAAAAAAATACATATAACTTTGGAAGTGGCAAAACAGTCGATTGATAAAAAAGCACTTTCACTTGATGAAAATATGTATTATGACAATCTTTCGGCATTTTGTAAAAGTATAAGAGGTTCAGATACAGACGCCGCTTTATATTATGCTCATAGAATGATTAAAGCAGGCATTGACCCAATGATTATTTGTCGAAGACTTGTTGCTCATACAAGTGAAGATATAGGCATGGCAGACTCTAATGCACTTCTTCTTGCAACCAGTGCAATGTATGCCTATGAAAAAATGGGACAACCAGAAGGACTTATTCCACTCACTCATGCAATTATTTATGCCTGTGAGGCAGAAAAGTCCAACTCTGTTATCAATGCCATGCATTTGGCTCAAGAAGACGCCGAAAATTGCACTGATAACAAAATTCCAAACCATTTGAAAAATCATCCATCTACAAACAAAGATGGTCATGGAAAATATAAATATCCACATGATTTTGGCGGATATGTCAAACAACAATATCTGCCAGATAGTTTGAAAGATAGGGTGTATTACACTCCAAGCAATAATGGCAGAGAGAAAAATTTGATAAGAAAAAAGTTTAAAGGAGAATAACTATGTTTGGACTTAGACCTGATGGCAAAAAAGTTAAAGGAATGGGTATTATTGAAAAAGCCGAACCATTTTTCATGCCTATGCGTATTGACGCAGTAAATTATCTTAATGTTGCAATGCCTTGTGCCCCAATTGATGAATTTATTTCAAGAGAAAGACGCAATGGCAATACTTATTCATATATGCATATCATGATAGCCACAATTGTAAGACTTCTATATCTTAGACCAAAACTTAATCGTTTTATTATGCGTGGCTCAACCTATCAACGAAAAGGTATTCAAGTTTCTATGGACATAAAGAAAAAACTTGAAGATGAAGGTGCAAATGAAACTTTGAAATTTTATTTTACTGGCAGAGAAAACCTTGATGAAGTTAAAGCAATTGTTGATGACCTTATTTCAAAGACAGTTTCAGGACAAGAAGAAGGCAAGACCTCAGGCTTTATCAAACATCTTACTTGGACACCAGCATGGTTTATTCGTTGGGGACTTGCACTTTTACGCTGGCTAGATAAACATGGACTTATTCCAAATAGTGTGCTAAAAGCAAGTCCATTTCATACAAGTTGCTTTTTGACAAATCTTAAATCAATTAAACTTGGCTTTATCTATCATCATCTTTATAATTTTGGAACAACTTCGATTTTTATTTCTATGGGCAAAGAGAGAATGATGCCAGTTGTTGAAAATAACAAAGACCTTAAAGTTGCCAAAATGATTGAACTTGGACTTTCACTTGATGAACGCATTGCCGATGGCTATTACATGGCAAAATCTCTTAGAATGCTTAAAGAAATTTTATCAAATGTTGATTGTTTAAAAGAAAAAATGCCAGATGATGGAAGCATTCCAACAAAAATTAAAAAGACTAAGAAAAAGACAAAGAAAGTTAAAAAGACAAAAGTTAAGAAGAGTAAAAGTAGAGTTAAAGTTAAAAAAGTTAAGGAAGAAAAACCTAAAAAACTTAAACCTGTAAAAGTTAAAAAAGAACATCACGGTATTGGCTTTAAAAAGAAAGATAAAAACCTTTTTGTAGCTGAAAATTCTGAGAATAAAGAATAAAAGGGGAATTTATGAAAACAATTTTATATTTTATTCTTTCATTGTTAACAATAGTCTATGTTGGGTTGTTATGCTATCTCAACATTGTTCCTGATGCAGTTGCAACAGGAACAACTTGGGGAGAAATTCTTAAATATGTTCAACTTTATGGCGGTGTTGTGCTTGTTTTTGTTTTTGCATTTGTCAACTTTTTTGGAAGCCCACTCAAAGCTG
>CAMUGK010000101.1 GCA_947088415.1 uncultured Bacillota bacterium
CTTGCATGTGTTAAGCACGCCGCCAGCGTTCGTCCTGAGCCAGGATCAAACTCTAACGTTATAATTAAAATGACTTACGTCACTAATTTGTTAGGTTAATTAAATTATCTTTCGATAATTTCGTTGCATGTACTTTGCAACAGTTTGTCCCTTGACTCATAACTTTGTAAATTGACTTTGTAATTGTTTTTAATTCAATCTTGTACTTGTTTATTCAATTGTCATTGTTCAACTGACTCAATTAAAGTTGCCAATACATAAAGTAAAAACAGCTTTGCTGTGTCAGCATTGATATAATACCATAAGCACAACCCTATTGTCAACACTTTTTTCAAATTTTTTTATTTATTTCCCAACTTTTTTCGATATTTTCTCGTTACAATTAAAATACCCCCAATACTACGGCGGGCGTTTAGCGAAAACAATATTTTTTTAATATATAAAAAAGATAAATTTGCTTATTTTTAAAGGCATTTTATGACATAAATTTAAAAAATTTTAACAATTAAAACTAAAAAAGAACACGAAAATTCGTGTTCTTTTTGTTTAATAGATAGTCGTGCAACATCTGGTCGACTTGACCGAATACAATCTGTTTTTGGACTGCAGATTATAGATAGTCGTGCAACATCTGGTTGCCTAACCGTTGGCAAGTTCTTCCATTCTCTTCTTTCTTCTGCGTTTAAGCACAAGAATGATTATGAGAATGATTAGAAGAAGCCCAAGCACACCGCCAACAATTGAAAGTGCTAAAACAAGTTCTGGGTTGGATTGTAAGATTCTTGCGTTTTGTCCACAATGCCAGAATAATCCGCTAAATCTAGGGTCTGGGTTTTCATACTTAGCGTCTGGGTCATGAGTTACATTTGTCACCTTATAATTTCTAAAGTGAATCGTTCCGTTAAATGCATGTTCTGCGTCTTCTCCGATTGGAGTCCAGAATCTGCCTGCAAAATCAAGGGCTGATGTGACTTCATAATTGAGATTTGCATACTTTTCACCTCTCTCATTAACTTCTCCATCTCTAATAAGAGTTGCAAGTAACGCAAGGTCTGATGCGCTTTCAATAAGGTATGGATTTGTATTTGTTCCATCACCTTTAAATGTGCTTGAAGTAAGATCTACCCAATACATACGTCTAAAGGTTATAGTAACCTTAACTTCGCCTTCTGCCTTGTATTCATCAAGGAATGATGAGAGCAATTTGATTTTATTTTCATATGTTGAGAGAGCACGCAAAGTTAAATCGTGAGGTTCGCCATTTATTGTGAATACAATTGTGTTTGCATCAAGTTCATAAGCAAGCATATAATTTGCAAGCACTTTATAGTCAAGTTCAATTTTAGCACCATATTTGACAGTTATAGGTTTAGTTTGAGAATTGATTGGCAGTGGTTGTTTGCCTGGTGCTGTGTAAGTTATTGTTCCTGCTTGAGAAACTTCTTTATCACTATTTGCACTATTCAAAACCTTAACTTCAAACGTGTAAACAACTTCATTTTCAACTGGAGTTGGAATCATCTTAACAATATTTTCATGTGCGCCAATTGTCCAATCATCAAGTGCACTTGCAACAACTTTGAATGAAGCAAGATAACGTGTTTTGCCTTCTCCAAGTGATTCAACATGATTGGTTTCAAAGACAGCTTTCCCTGACCAAGAGAGTGTGTATCCATAGTTCATTACAACTTCAGCATTGATTGTTTGTCCAACCTTAACTTCAAATTCTTGTGTATAAGGTTTTGAAACTTCTCCTCCGTCTACAATTGTTACACTGACAATTTCGCCTTTTGCTTCTTCGCCTTCGCCAAGCAATGACAAGTCAAAGATTGCACCAACTTTATCACCTACAAAATTTGCAGTGAGATAAAGTGGAGTATTTCTAAGTTCAGGAATTTGATATGTGTAAGTTTTTGAAGCTTGATTATAAATTACACCTTCAGCATCTTCTGCGATAACAAGATTTCCTGCATCGTCATACCAACCTTTAAAGTCATAGCCCGCATAAGCTATTGCAACCAATGTGATTGGCTTGGTTGTGTCATAACTTCCTGCAACGCTGTCATGACCTTCTTGAATAAGGTAACTTCTTCCACCTTCAACATCATTAACTTTAAGTTCAAAATTTGCATAATAGATTGCAGTTATTGTTGTGTCTCCACTGCCGGCCTCAAATGGACGACCATCAACAATGTTGAATGTTTCACTTGTGCCATCAAGGTTAATGCGAACACCTTTCCAACCATGGAATGTATAACCCGCAAATTCTGCATGGTTAAGAGTGAGAGTTTTTCCAGTTTTAACTGAAATATAGAATGGATTTTCTGGGCTATACCATGTCGAGTCTGTGTCAAGATCGACAAACAAGTCGTTTACATTAAGATCTGGATTTATTTCACTTAATGGCCCATTATATTTGCCATCATCACTAGGAACAAAGTTGATAGTGATATTGTCTTTCATAAACATATAAGCAGCATAGAGAGTGAATGTTCTTGTTGCTTCGTCATAGTTTTGGCTCTTAACATAGGCACTAGAATTCCATCTATAACCATTGTCATCCCACTTACGTAAATTGCCATTATCGTCTTTAGCAACATTTCCGTTTCCGTCTACATATTGAACACCTTGTCCTTGTTCAAGAGAATAGTAACCAAGAAGACGATTTTCATCTTTATATCTGTCTTTAAGAATATGGCTTATTTCGTCTGGAATTATGATATCTCCGCCATAAGTTACTTTGTTTGGAAGAACACATAAAGGTTCATCAGTATGTCTTTCTTTAAATTGAACTGTATATTCAATTGGTTTAACTTTAATTTTTAAAGTTCCAGAAGC
>CAMUGK010000102.1 GCA_947088415.1 uncultured Bacillota bacterium
GTAACGCTTGGACAAGGATTATTTGGATTTAAAGAAACATATAAAGAAAAATATATTTCTTCTGACGGGGAAGAAAGTATTTGCTATTTTTTCTACGCCTTGGATAATGGAAAAAGTGATAACCAATCACTAGACACTCACGATGTTGTTTGGGTGGATTTTGACCTTGTTGAAAAGACTTTGACTTATCAAAGTTTAAAACAAGTTTGGCGAGATATAAAAGATAATATTCAAAAGATTTTAGCTTAGGAGAAAATATTATGAAAAAATCAATAATAATAGATGTCGACGATGTAATTTGTGAAAGTGTATTTTATGAGGTATTAAGAAAAATTGTTGGGTCAAATAAGAAACTCGAAGATTGCACAGAATATCATGCCGAGGACAACCTCGATGTTACTCCAAAGCAAATGGAAGAATACTATACTTCAGTTACAAGCAAAACACCATATAAAAACGCTATTTTAACGCCAAATTGCTATGAGGTTATCAAAAAACTCAATGAAAAATATGATGTTTACATATGTTCTGCTTGCGTTATTGAAGTAAGTCCAAACAAATCTGGAAATCTTTTTAAGTTTAAGTATGATTTTTTGATTAAAACTTTTCCTTTTTTAGACCCATTTAAATTCATTTTCACAAGTGCAAAGAAAATGCTTAGCGGAGATATTTTGATAGATGACAAACCAAGCAATTTTGTGGGGCGTGGCATTAAGAAAAAATTCCTTTTTACCGCTTATCACAATAAAAACTTAACAGATAAAGAACTAAAAAACAATGCTTAATTAGCGTAAACGGTTGGAATGAAATTGCTAAAATTTTACTTTAACTATTTACAAAAGTTTAAAAATTGGTTTAATATTAATACTATCCAAGGAGAATAAATATGGAAAAAGAAAATTTGAATAGCAAAGAATTCCAAAAGTTAAGCAAAGGCTCACAACTTAACGAACTTAATAGACGAGCTACTATTTATAAAAAACAGGCAACTGAACTTGTTCGTAAACAAGATATATTTATTAAGGAATTAATAAAATATAATGAAGAACATCAACAATTCAATCATGAGCCTCAAGATTTTTAGTTAAAAATATATGCCAATGGCACTTTTTGATTAATTTAAATTTTTTAAAAGTTTATAATCAACAAAAAACCTAACCGATTTGGGTTAGGTTTTTCTTATTTAACTCTTATCAACTTCATAAGTTTTGTTATTATCATTTAGTTCTTCATAACCAACAGCTCCTGTTTCTGTGAAATAGGAGAAGTCCGGGTGAGTTTTGGACTTTTTATAAAATTTTTGCATTTTTACAAGTTCTTTTGTTGAAGTGCTTAATCTATGTGAAATTTTACTAAACCTTTTATATAGAGGCTCAATATCTTTGCAAAGTTTAAAGCCTTTGGTTGTTTTTAAATGCTTGCACATTTGATAAAATGATTCTTCATGAATATCTCCAAGTGCATGCTGGTCAGCATATTCATAATTCTTATTTACTTCAATAATTTTGCCATCATAAGAAATGCCTAAAATCGGTCCAACCATCAACAAATCTCGCATTCCCGAATTTTTTTTCATTTGCCAATATAATAAAGCATATCTATCTAATGGAACTTCGCATTTATAAGAACTGGTCAAATTTTTTCCTTTTCCTTCATTGTAAATAGTAAAATTGCACATCTTATCAATCTCAACAGGGAAAAAACTTGCCAATTTTTTAATATTGCTTTTGACTTTTTGCCTCGTTGTTTGACCAATTCTATCCATTGCTTCAAGGTGATATTTATCAAGACTTACAACAACTCTAAGTGCAAAATCTCTTTCATCCATTCGTTTAATAATGCCTTTATAAGTTGTGTTAATCTCCACCGAAAATTCGCCTTTATCTAAATCATTTCGCTTTGTAACATAGTCTTTCAATTTTCCCAAAATTTCAATGTATTCATCGGAAATATTAACCCCATTCGTGAAGACCAAAATTGAACGCACTTTGGTTTGTTTTTCTTGCAAAATTTCTTGCAATTTTTTCAATCTATCCAAAGCCAAAGAGGTTTCTCCACCAACAAATTGAAGTTGCATTGTTCCGTCAACATCTTCAAAAATCCTCTCCATAGTCTTATCTGACATAGATTTATCTTGGCAATCGCCACGCAAACAATGGTCACAAGAGAGGTTACATTTTCTTGTTAATTCTAGTGCCAAATTTTGAACAAAAACTTCCTTATCTTTCACTTTCCCTCCAATTTATGTCGTTTCATATAAACTAAATTTATTATAACATACAAAAAACAACATTTCAAGAGGGCTTTCCAACTTTTTTATCAAATTTAAAACATTTAAAATTTTGACTTTTATCTTTTCTTAATCAAACATCCCTAATTTTAATTTTAAATTTAATATTTTTCTTAATTATCATTTGACTTAAAAATCCTATTTAGTGTATAATTAGATAGGTGGATTTTGGGATATGGGTTTTCCGCTATAAAAAGTGGCATTGCCACTCGAAATGACGAAAAGTGAGTTCATGTCACAATTTCTACACATTAAAAGGGGAAAGTTATGAGCAGTTTAAGCATTCTTTGCTCTGCTGCTGTTAACGCTGGCGTTATAAGTGGAGTTATCGCACTCGCTATAGGGGTGGGATTAGGTATACTTTTATACAAAATTATTGCCACAAAAAAAATCGGTAAGTCAAAGACTAATGCTGTTAAGATTATCGAAGAGGCGTATGCAGAGGCAAAGACTATTAAAAAAGAGTCTCTTCTTGAAGCCAAAGAAGAAGCTCAAAAAATTAAAGACGAAGCAAATGAAGAAGCTAAGACT
>CAMUGK010000103.1 GCA_947088415.1 uncultured Bacillota bacterium
ATTGAAGACGCAAAAGTAAAATTATTAAAAGCCACAAAATCATATTTAAAACAAAGAGAAAAAGAAAATGCTTGAAGATAAAAATATTTCAGGAATAATATTGGTTTATAAACCAAAGGGTATAAGTTCTTTCACAGTTGTAAATATTGTTAGAAAGACGCTAGGAGTGAAAAAAGCGGGACATCTTGGCACGCTTGACCTTGCAGGTGAAGGCTTGCTTCCAATTGCCTTAAATAAAGCCACAAGCTTGTTTGATTATTATCTAACAAAAGATAAAGTCTATCAAACAACCTTTGAGTTTGGTTGGACAACCGATACTCTTGACTTGGAAGGGAAAGAAGTAAAAAGAAATGATAAAACAGTAACAAAAGACGATATTTTAAAAGTAATACCTTCACTTACTGGCAAGATAGCTCAAATGCCACCTGAGTTTTCAGCGAAAAAGGTTAATGGCATGCGTGCTTATGATATTGCAAGGGCAGGCGGGCAAGTTCTATTAAAACCTAAAGAAATTGAAATTTATTCAATCAAACTTTTAAGAGAACAAAAACAAAATACTTTTGACTTTGAAATTCATTGTTCGTCAGGCACATATATTCGTTCAATCGCACGAGACATGGCAGAAAAATTATCAACTTATGGTGTTATGCGTTGCATACTACGCACAAAATGTGGAAATTTTCACTTAAAAGACGCTTCCACATTGGAAGAAATTAAACAAGGAAATTTCAATATAATTAAAGCACAAGATTTGTTTGACTTACCTTTATTAAAACTCGACAAAATGCAAACAGAAAAACTTCTCAATGGTGTTTGGATTGAAATTAATGTTGAAGACGGGGAATATAAAGCGTTTTGTGAAGAAAGATTTTTAGGTGTGGTTGAAATAAAAAATAAAATAACAAAATTTAAACATAGATTTATTTAATTAAGTGCAATTAAGCACAAAGGAGAAATTATGGCAGTTCTATTTGGCTCTTCTGGGGTAGGTGAAGAAGGCATAAATGCAGGTATTACAATAACCAAAGTTCCTGAATATATCAAAAGTAAAGGTCTTGACGCTTTTGAATATTCTTTTGGTCATGGTTACACAATGTCAATTAAAACCGCACTTCTTGCAGGTATGAAATTTAAACAACATGACATTAAACTTAGTCTACATGCACCATTTTATATAAATTTTGCTAATCCAGACGAAGTTATGTATCAAAAGTCGCAGGGTTATCTCTATACTGGAATAAAATTTTTAAGGGCATTGGAAGCCGATAAACTTGTCTTTCATTCGGCTTCATGTGGCAAGCAAGACAGACAAGAGGCATATAAACTTACGTTCAATCGCTTTCAAGAAACTTTTGATAAAATGGAAGAAGAAAACCTTTTAGATGGGATTTATCTTTGCCCTGAAACCATGGGCAAAAGTATGCAAATTGGCACGTGGAAAGAAGTAATCGACCTTTGCACAGTAAACAATCACTTGACTCCAACCTTTGATTTTGGTCATATAAATTGCCTTATGCAAGGGGAACTTAAAAAACCTGAAGATTATAAACGCATATTTGACTATTCAATTGAAAAATTAGGTTTTGATAGAACTTCTAATTGTCATATTCACTTTTCAAAAATCATGTTTGCAGAAAAGGGAGAAATAAAACACTTAAATTACACCGAAGACCAAATTTATGGTCCAGATTTCCAGCCATTAGCCCAAGTTTTACACGATTATAAACTTTCGCCAAGAGTTATAACTGAGTCTATGTCACACATGGTTGAAGATGCTGTGATTTTAAAAGAAATATATAAAAATATTAAATAATTTTTTGCGACGACCTATTGATTTCGTCGTTTTTTTATGTTATAATTTGTCTGGAGAAAAAAAATGAAAGACAAATTGCAAACACGAAAAGAAATTTTTGATAGTATAAGAAAATTTGCTGACGTAAATTATAAATTAAAAAAGAAAGATTATGTAGAATTAGGTGAAAATATTGTTTATAATATGCCTTATCAAAATCGCATTGTTTTTCCAACAAAAAGAGAAGATTTAAATTTGGTTTTTAAAAAATTAAATTTTTTTCAAGGTAATTATGATTTTTCAAATTCTATTTTGTCTATAGACTATACAACTTTAGACGACCCCTTTTTAGATTTTATTTGGATTTTAGGTCATGAATTTGACCATTTCAATCAACATAGAGTCAATCAAGCAGATAAATTGCGGGGGGGGGAATTTGCAAAGTCAAATCGTGTTCAACAAATTATTTTATATGATGATATGCCTGCTGAAGTTAATGCTATTTACGAAATAATGCAAACGTATGATAAAATTAATTCTAATCTATCACAAACCGAAGAAGATATTATTAAAGACATTATTTATTGGCAATTTCCAAATGAAGAAAATGCAAGAAAATGTGCATATCAGTTTGTTAAAGACTTTTTAATTTCTCTTAAAAATGATGAACTGTGTGATGATGAATGTCTTAAATTTATCGAGGCTACTGAAATTCTATTAAAAGATAGATGGCAAGATGAAGTTAGAGGTTATGATAAAACTTATTATAATGTAAGACGCAATTATAATCAAACTATGGAAAAGGTGGCAGAAATACCTTATGGAAAGATTTTTGAACTTAAAAATCCTGTTATAATTGAAGTTCTTGTTCAAAATAAACTTCAACGTGCTCGTGCTAAAAATCCAAGCAAAGAAGAATATTTTAAAGAACTTTTTGGCTCTAGTCTTTTGTTTGATAAAGAACTTAATGTATATAAAAATATAGATAAAGATA
>CAMUGK010000104.1 GCA_947088415.1 uncultured Bacillota bacterium
GAAGCAAAGAAAAATGCTGAAGATGCAAGACTTTCACTTGTTAAACAAATGGAAAAAGAACTTGTTGTTGAAGGGCTTATCAAAGCTAAAGGTTTTGAAGATGCAATCGTAACAATTTCAGGAAGCAATGTAAACGCTATTGTAAAATCTAGTGAACTTAAAGCAAATGAAGTTGCTCAAATTGTCAATGTAATTCAAACACAACTTGGAATTTCAAGCATTGAAAACATTAAGGTTATTCCAATCGCTTAAACTGGGGAGACACCACTTGGCAAATATAAGTAGCAATAAAAAATAAAATTTGTAGAAGCAAAAGAATTTTCTTTTGCTTCTTTTCTTGTCAAGAAAAGAATAATAAATAATAAAATTTACGCTTATTTAATTGCAAATTAAGTTTTATTTGTGATATAATCAAAATAGCAATAAATATAGGAGAGGTTATGGCAAAAAATAACACACTTACAAACAAAGGAAAAGTAGATATCGATAGAGATATTCTTCTTTCAATCATAAACTTGGCTACAAAAGAAATTAGCGGTGTTGAAAGTTTGACAAACGCCTATTTGTCTTGGTTTAAACGCACTTTTACAAAACCAAAAAGTGAAGGGGTTACAATCAAATTTGATGGCAATAATGTTTTAAAAGTTGACGTGTATATTCGTGTTTATGCTGGGGTTTCAGTTCCAGATATTGCCTTTCGCGTTCAAGAAAATATTAAAAATAGTTTAGGGTCTATGGTTGGCATTAAACCTGGCAAAATTAATGTTCATGTTTATGGCGTAAATTGTGACAATATTGTGGGAGAAGATGCATGAGAAGAGACGCACGTATAAAAGCATTTGCTCTTGTGTTTGAAAAATTATTTCATTCTTGTGATGAGTTTGACAGTGAATCCATTGATGAACTTAAAAAACTTGAAGACCGTCAGTTTTCGAGAGAGATTTTATCTGCTTTTGAAGACAATAGAAACTTGTTAGAAGAAATAATCAAAGCAAATTTAAAAGATTATGAAATTAATAGGGTTTACAAGGTTGACCTTGCCTTAATTTTTACAGCACTCAGTGAAATGAAATATCTTAAAACTCCACCGCAAGTTGCAATTAATGAAGTTTTAGAAATTGCAAAGGTTTATTCAACCGAAAAAAGTTCAAAATTTATTCATGGAGTTTTATCTCAAATTGTAAAAAGCGAAAAGTTATGATGGAAGCAATAAGTGTAAGTCAACTTAATGGCTACATAAAAGGTATTTTTGAAGCCGAAGAACTTCTCCACAATATACCAGTCGTTGGAGAAGTTTTTGGTGTTTCAGTAACTCGAAATATAATGTATTTTTCACTTCGTGACCATGATGCAAGTATGTCTTGTGTTTGTTTTTATCCAAACCTATTTGAAAACATAATTGAAGGCAAAGAACTTATTGTTACAGGCTCGCCAAACTTTTATGCTAAAGGCGGAAAATTATCTTTTGTTGTAACAAAAGTTGAGGAAAACGGTCAAGGCAAACTTTATGAAGAATTTTTAAAATTAAAAGATAAACTTGAAAAAGAAGGATTATTCGACGAATCTCATAAAAAAACAATGCCAAAAAATATAAAAAGAATAGGGGTGATAACATCTAAAGAAGGGGCAGTTATTCAAGATATTAAAAATGTAGGGTGGCGAAGAAATCCAAATTTAGATATTGTATTATATTCTACTCGCGTTCAAGGGAAATTAGCCGAAAACGAAATTGCACATGCAATCGAAGTTATGGGGGAATATGAAAATATTGATGTAATCGTGGTTGCTCGTGGTGGTGGAAGCTTGGAAGACCTTTGGGCATATAACACCGAAATTGTGGCAAGAGCGACATATAATTGTCCAAAACCAATTGTTTCAGCAGTAGGTCATGAAACAGACTGGACGATAATAGATTATGTAAGCGACCTTCGTGCTCCAACACCGTCGGCAGCAGCGGAACTTTTAACCAATGATGTTGAAGAACAGAAACAAACACTATTTGAAATTTCAAATAAATTCAAAAATCTATGTTTAGATTTTATAAATACCAAAGAAAGCAATCTGCAAGTGACACAAAAATACTTGCTAAACGGTCTTGAAAAGAGTATAATAACAACAAATTTAAGTCTACAAAGAAAGACATTAAAATTTGAAAAACTTGCAGAAAGGTATATTGAAGAAAGAGTTTTCAATCTAGGACTGCTAGAAAATTCACTCAATAAACTAAACCCAATCTCACTATTAAAGTCTGGGTATGCTAAAGTCGAACAAAATGGCAAACCACTTTCCAGCAAAGCAAACGTCGATTTTAACGAAGACTTAGACATATACTTTAAAGATGGCATGATTAAAGCAATGCCGAAAAAATAAATTTTTAAAAAAGAAAGAATTTAGAAAAATAAAAATTCACTTGCGATTTTGAAGTTATAAAATAACAAAAAATCGCAAAGTTAGTTTTCTTTTGGTTACTTTTCTTTAAAAGAAAAGTAACACAACCAGCAAAACAAAAAGGAGAAAAATATGAGAATAAGTCATATGGTTAGTGAAAGGACAAAAGACGTTCCACAAGGTGCGACTGTTAAAAGTCACATCTTGCTTATTCGTGCGGGATATATAAAACAAGTAAGCAATGGAATTTACACACTTTTGCCACCAGCACAAAAAATAAGCCAAAAAATTCAAAAAATCATTCGTGAAGAAATGGACAAAGTCGGCGGACAAGAAGTTTTGTTCCCTGTCGTTATGCCACGCGAAATGTGGGATAAAAGCGGAAG
>CAMUGK010000105.1 GCA_947088415.1 uncultured Bacillota bacterium
GTTGTTTAACTGTTTTTACATGCTATATTTCAAAAATCCCAAACCTTTCTTCTTACTTAGGTAAATATTAAGTTCGCATAAACCAATAGATAATGCTATTATCACGAAAAAAATTAAGATTGTCATAGGAACATTAGAAATAAATATCGTCCAGTTGAAAGTATAGACTAATCTATAGAAAATGTATAGGAAAACAAAGTGGAACAAATACATAAACGTGCTGACCTTTCGCATGTGCGAATAAATTCTTTTTTGCTTTAATTGAATATTTTTTATAGCTTGAAATAAAACAGTTGCACCTAAAACCAAAGAGAAGAAACAATCAGTCGCAATGTTCAATGAAAAATACATTGCAATAAACAACTCAACATACATAACAAATGGCAAAATACAAAGCAAAATCTTATTGGTTTTTGCAGAAAATAAATCTTCCTTTTCTGCAAATAACCTGCCAATTAAGACAAAGATTACTCCGTTTAAAAAAGTTAGATAAATAGGAAAATTTAAATTTACAAATCTCAACCCCTCTTTAAATGCTTGAAATCCACCATAACTAGGCAGGAATTCAAAAATATTGTAATAAGTTGAAAACAGACATGCAATTATGTAAAAACCTATTGCTAAAGCAAAATTTGCCTTTATAGAATATTTTGCCATAGCATTGACAATCAAAACACAAACTATCGAAGCAACAAGATACCAAGCCCCACTAAACCCTCCAAAAAAGAGAATTTTTAAAATTAGCAATAAAGCCGTCCCCCCCCCGCTTGACATTGGGGAATTAATAATATACTTGTCTATCATCAGTGGGATTGAAATTATAAACCAAAATATAAATAATAAGAAAATTCTCAAACAATATTTTTTAATAATTTCTCTGCGGGCATCTGGATTTTTCCTAATTTTCTTAAATAAAAAGTAAGATGAAGATATAAAGAAAAACGGAACAGCAATCCTTGCAAAAACAAAATATAATGGGAAAAGTGTTAACATAACAACATTATCTCCACCAGTGGGCGGTGCACCATCAACTGCCATATTCGCAAAAGCATAGGTCACAACATGTAAAGTGACAACAAGCATTGCACAAATAAACTTTGCAACATCAATGGCATAATATGTTTTTCCTTCACTCTTTTCCACTTTTGCATCCGCCATAAACTAAAACTCCCAAAAACTATAATTTTACCTTAATTATAAACGAAAATAAAACTTTTTCCAATCAAAAATGCCCTATTTGCAAAAATCTTGCATTTTTCTTGCAAAAATTCGTCACAAATAACTTATTTTCAAATAAAAATCAAAGTGGGTTTCACACTTGGGTAAAGAAAGAGGATAGAGGCAAAATCGTTCCACCACCTCTTTGGGTGCGAGTCGGCTACATAGCTGTAAACTAGGGCTATGTAGCAATCGTAAATACGATTTTGAGTCTATCCTTATCCTGCTCGCTATTTTATTTGTTTAAATTAATTTCTTTATTCGCAAATTCATCACTAAAATCGCCATAAGGGTCAGAATAAACAAGTTCTTGTTCGTTCACTTTGACTGAACTTTTATCGATAACCATAGCAAACTTTTTAGGATGTCTCTCTTCAGAATAATATGGGCTACACAACTCATCAAATGTTGGATAAGCAACCAATATTCTTTTTAGGTTATTGTAATCCAATGTTCCCTTTTCTTTATCGGTCAATATCAATTTCCCATCGTTTGCTTTTAACATACTTCCAAGCATTGAGTAAACATGACCATTAAATTCAGTGAAATAATCTTTTGTTCCTTTAAGTTTTAAAGCTCTTCCTAAATCATCTTTGCATGAGATGTCTGTCAAATGATTTGGCCATCTCCCTCTTTTTTCTTCTTTTTCAATGTATTTTGCCGCAAAATACTCTGTTATATATCTTGCAGCCAATTTAGCTGCTTTTTTAACGGTTTCATCACTTTTAAGAATTCCCTCAGAAATTGTCTGAGTTACAAATTTATTATATCTCTCATCACACAAAAATCCCAAGAATTCACCATAGGTTGTATTTGTGAAGTCAAAGAAATTGTAAGTTGGATATAATTTGTCATTTTCAAAAACAAAGCAAGGTTTTAACCAAGGTCTGTTTTCACCTGCTCTTTTCTGAAAGTTTTTTGCCATTTCTTGCAAATCGTCAAACTTAAAACTTTTTATTTTTGATAAATTATTACTATAATAAAAACTCTTTAAAAACTTTTTTAATGCGATTTGCAATTCTTCTTGTGTAATTACAGGTTCTCCACCTTTAAGCAATTTTGCGGCCGTATAAACAGACAAAAATGCTTCTTCGTTGTCATAATAATGATAATACATAATTTACTCCTTTAAGTTTTTACAAGTATAACATAACAAATTTTGAAATTCAATACTTTATTTCAAAAATGTTTGTTTTTTTCAACGAAAATATCATCAAACGATACAATACGAAACTGCACAAAACCAAACAGTATTAACTGCTTTCTTTGCAATTTTTCGTCACGGATTCGTCACAAATTTGTCACGGAGGCTGTTTTTTCAGAAAAATCGTGTTGTTTTTGTTATTTCAAATCTTTCAAAGCTCAAACCTAAAACAACAAAAATTAAAAAACTTAAAATCTCTATTCGCTAAATATTTAGGAACGTTTAGAGATTTTTAGGCAAAAATAAAAACCCTCGATTGAGGGCTTTGGTGCGTCGCAAGGGATTCGAACCCCTGACCTTTCGTTCCGTAGACG
>CAMUGK010000106.1 GCA_947088415.1 uncultured Bacillota bacterium
AACATAATGTATGGTTGCAATAACTTTTGCACATATTGCATTGTTCCTTATGTTCGAGGCAGAGAAAAATCTCGAAAAGAAGAAAATATCCTAAATGAAATAAAAGAAATTGTAAAACTTGGAATATACAAAAAAATTACACTTTTAGGGCAAAATGTAAATTCTTATGGTAAAGATTTGTCGCCACAAGTTTCTTTTGCAAAACTTCTTAATGATATTTGTGAGATAGAAGGAGATTTTAGCATAAGTTTTATGACTTCTCATCCAAAAGACTTGACTGATGATGTGATCGACGCAATTGCAAAGCAAGAAAAAATTGAAAAATATATTCATCTTCCAGCGCAAAGCGGGGATAACCGAATTTTAAAACTTATGAACAGAAAATACACTCGTGAAAGTTATCTTGAAATCATAAGAAAGATAAAAGAAAAAGTGCCAAATGCAAGAATAACCTCTGACTTTATTGTTGGCTTTCCAACCGAAACCGAAGAAGAATTTTTAAGAACAATGAGTTTGGTGGAAGAAGTGCGTTATGACAGCATATTTGCTTTTATATATTCGCCAAGAGAAAAAACTGTGGCAGCGGGCATGGTCGGACAGATTGAAGAAGAAATTAAAAATGATAGGGTCAACAGACTTTTAGCTTTAAACAAAAAAATACAACAGGAGGACGGAAAAAGATGATTGAAGACATTAATGATGGCACTGGGTTTTATCGACAATGGAAAAATACAAAACTTAAATATGAAAACTGTATTCTTTTCTTTAGAATGGGTGACTTTTATGAAATGTTTAATGATGACGCAATCACAGCCTCAAGAGTGTTAGACCTTGCTTTAACGCGAAAAAAGTGTGGCAATAAAGGCTTTGTTCCAATGTGTGGCGTTCCACATCATTCGGCACAAAATTACATAGCAAACCTTATAGATATGGGTTATAAAGTTGCAATTTGTGAGCAAATGAGTGCTCCACAAAAGGGCGTTAAACTTATTGAACGCGATGTTGTGCAAGTTGTCACCCCTGGGACTGTTACAGAAGGCAGCATGCTTGAAGAAGATAGAAACAACTATCTTCTTTGCATATATAAAGATAAAGAAAAAATGGGCGTAAGTTATGTTGATATTTCAACAGGCGAATTTTATGCCATGCCAATAAAAAATCAAGTGTCAGATTTAACCGACCTTGTCACAAGAATTATGCCAAGAGAAGTTATCGCAAATGTGGAAGGTAAGGAATTTTATAATAACCTGCAAATTCATCATTTAGGCGGTCTTCCAAAAGCAACTGAATATTATTCTTGGGCTTTTGGAGAAGAAAGAACTAATCAAAATTTAAAAACTCAGTTAGGTGATAACTTTATTAATGTTTATGAACTTAACAATCAAAAACCGTTAGTTTATGCATGTGGTGCAGTTATTGAATATGTTAATGAAACTCAAAAACGTGTAATGAAAAATATTACAAAACTTAAAATTGTTAAAAATGAAAAGTTTTTGGTTGTAGACATGAATTCAAGACGCAATCTTGAACTTGTTGAAACAATGCGTGGCAGAAAGAAACATGGCTCACTTATTTGGGTGCTTGACAAAACAAGAACTCCTATGGGAAGACGAAAAATTCGTCAATATTTTGATGAACCACTTCAAGATTCACAAGAAATAAATCTTCGTTTAGACAGTGTTGAAGAACTTTATAAATCTAATACACTTCGAGATAGACTTGCCGAAGTTTTAACACCAATTCGTGATGTTGAAAGATTGTCAAGCAAAATTGCTTCAAGAACAATTATGCCTAAAGAAATGATTCAATTAAAACAATCGCTTGCAATGTTGCCTAGTGTAGAAGATGTGCTTAAAGATGTGAAAACACCAAAACTTGTCTCTTGCAAAAACAACTTGTTTAATTTTTCTCCCATGGTTGAACTTTTGGAAAAGGCTATCAGTGAAGAATGTCCAACAACCTTAAAAGAGGGTGGATTTATCAAACGTGGCTTTAATGGCGAACTTGATGACTATCGTGACATAAAAATTAAAGGCAAGGTTTGGATTCAAGAACTTGAAAATAAAGAGAGAGAAGCGACAGGAATAAAAAGTCTTAAAATTTCTTCAAACAGAGTTTTTGGTTATTATATTGAAATCAATAAACAATATTCCAACCAAATTCCACTTCGTTATACTCGAAAACAAACTATATCTAATAATGAAAGATATATAACAGATGACCTAAAAGCCATTGAAGCAAAAATTTACGGTGCAGATGATAATGCAATCCAACTTGAAAACTTGCTTTTAAGCAAAATTCGTGATTATCTATTTGATTATGTCAAACAAATTCAGCAGGTTTCTCTTGCTATAGCCGAAGTTGACACACTTTTGTCTTTTGCTCAAGTTTCTGCAAAAAACAATTATTGCAAACCTGTTATTAACAATAAGATAAACCATATCAACATTATTGATGGTCGTCATCCAGTTGTTGAAGAAACCACAGATAATCGCTCATTTATTCCAAATGACACAATCTTAGATGATAAAGATGACCGCACAATGATAATCACAGGGCCAAACATGGCTGGAAAAAGCACATACATGCGTCAAGTTGCCATTATCACATTCTTGGCACATGTTGGATGTTTTGT
>CAMUGK010000107.1 GCA_947088415.1 uncultured Bacillota bacterium
GTTGTTCGTGGGTATGAATTTGTAACTAAAAACGACGCAACAGAAGTTGCCAAAGCACTTCAGCCATCATTCTTAGGAACAACTTTATCTGACCTTGAAATTGCAGTTAGACAATATGTTGCAATCGATGCATGGTGTTCAAACCCTGCAATGACAGAAAAGTCTTATAACAAACTTGTTGAAATAATCAACAATTATAAACCAACAACAGCACCAACCTATTTAGACGCTGTTGACAACACTATTGCAAACAAAATTATGGGATAAAAAAGTGCCACTCGGCACTTTTTTGTGTCTTTGGCACATTTTTATTACATATTTTTAAACTGCTGTAAATCCTAATTTTTCAAGTTCACTTATATAGTCACTTGTCTGACTGTCATCTGCAACTGAATATAGTTAATTTTGCATTGGCAAGTTATTGTTATGGTTTTTAACTATTGTCTAACCTGAAAAATCGCCTGATGACCTTCCTTTTTTATTATTTATTCTTGAATAGCAACCTGGCATTGCTGTAATATTTTTTAATTCACTTCCATAAAACAATCCTATTTCTAAATTGCTAACGCCTATAAACGAACAATTTTGAATAATTAACTTTGAATTACTTTATTATTTTACAATAAAATTGTATTTTAAGCAAACAAATTATACAGAAAATTCTCAAAAAAAGAAATTTTATCAATTATAATAATCTTTATAATCAACTTCTTTTGCTTTTGTCTTTTTAACTTTATTTTTAGTCGAGTTGTTTCTGCCATCGCTACCACCTAAGCGTCTTGCAACATTGCGACGACGAACAATAAAGAATGCAACAACTCCACCAGCAATGCCAAGACCGCCAGCAACACCTAAAAGAGCCCAAAGCCAGGTAAGATTATTGGTGTTTTCAGATTTTTGAACATTAGTGCGAAGTTCCATTGTAAATTCATTTTTTTCGCCCATATTATTCTTGATAGACTCGAAATTAATTCCTGTCACGCGGAAAGACGTGAACCCGTCTTGCGTGATTGGGCTATGACTTGAAAGTGAGCCAATATTACTGTTACCATATTTTTGTGTAATAAAGTTTATGAAAGAATTAACATCGAATTCATAACCTTCTTTTACCACGACAATAAGTTCGACATTACGTGCAGTTGGTGGAACTTTGATAGGTTCACCTTGAGTGAAAGTTTGACCATAAAAACGTATTTCAGAGATTATGTTTGAGTTATAAACAAAATCTACAGAAATTGCCTTACTGTCTGAAAAATGTGCTTGCAAACGGAAGGCTTTATTAAAAAATTCAGTTCTGCCAAAATAGAAATAAATTTTTTGTAAAAATGCATATTCACTATTGGCAAATTCTTCACTTTTGGTTTCGCTTCCATCGGCATTTTTATAATACAATTCCCAATGGTCAAAGTTATATTTGCCCTTTCCTTGAGCTTCAACACCCTGTCTATAATATGGATTGTTCATATTTTCATTTGAAATGATTGTAAGTTCGCCAAGGCTTAATAGTTCAACAGGATTTGCAGTTGAATCAGCCCTACGAACGCCACCCATATCTTTTTGACCTTCTGCCACCGAACTTTCGCAGGCAAAAGGAATGGCCTCAAAAACAAAATTAAACTCTCCGTCTGTTTTGTCTGTTGCATTAAAAGTAACTTGATAACCTTCTTGAATTTCGCCTAAATTTTGTGAGATGATTTTTTTAGGTGTAATTTCAACGCTGTCATTGATTCGACTGCCACCAAGCATTACACTATTCAATTTGAAATAGCCCTTATATTCATTTTTCAACATAAGGTTGATTGTAACAAGTTTGTTATATTTATAAACAAAAATTTCGCCTTCAGCCTTTTCATCAAAACCTGCAAAATTACTTTTGTCTTTATCTAAAACAGAAAAATTGTCAATTTCATAAGCAAAATAATGTTTAAATGATTGAAAAGTTTGAAGTTCAAGATTGTTGCCAATATAATTCCAAGTTTTATCAAAATTCCAAGCACCAATTCCAAAATTAAACCAATTGCTACTTTTGCTGAATAAAGAAATATTAATTCCTTCAACAGCAACAACTTTATCTGGTGCTAAAAGTTTGTAAGTGTCTGGTTTTTCGCCATAAAAATTTATTTCCGAATTGCTTTTCCAATAAGAGCAATCAATTCCATTGCCACTGACAGATGATGTTGTGATATTACCTGCAACACCGCCTACTTTTAAAGTTGCATCTTCTTTTGCTGTAACATCGATTTCTGATGCAGTATTGACAATTGAAGGAACACTGCCCCTAACTTCGCCCACAATTCCACCATAATAATATACTATTTTATTGGAATTTGCAGACACGCTAAATTTTGAAAAGTTTGCCACAAATCTGACATGAGCAGAATCCAATATTCCAACTGCTCCACCGATTTGAATAGGATTTGTATCTGAAAGATTGCTGATAAAATTGCCTTGAGTGTAAGCCACACAGTTTTGAATAGATGAACCAGATGTCAAAGTTCCTGCAAAATTTCCAAAAGTAAATTTTGAATTAATTGACAAGTTTTCACTATCTTTTCCAACTATTTTTGGCAAAACTTC
>CAMUGK010000108.1 GCA_947088415.1 uncultured Bacillota bacterium
TGTTTCAGAAAGCGATCTTGTCAATCGTGATAGATTCGTGCTTTCAGCTGGTCATGCCTGTCCTTTATATTATACACTTCTGTCAATGTTTGGCTTTGATTTGTCACTAAACGACCTTAAACAACTTAGAAAACCTAATTCTCGCACACCAGGGCATCCAGAATATCGTGTGACTGACGGAGTGGAAGCAAGCACTGGCCCACTTGGTCAAGGTGTTGCAAATGCTGTTGGAATGGCAATTAGTGAAAGTTTTTTGGAAGAGCGTTTTAATTCGGTTGGCTTTCCAATTATCAATAACTACACCTATTGTCTTGCTGGCGATGGCGACCTTATGGAAGGTGTGGCAATGGAAGCATGCTCACTTGCGGGCAGTTTAAATTTAAAACGTCTTGTTCTTTTGTATGATTCAAATGATGTTACAATAGACGGGGCGGTTGCTTTAGCAAATCGTGAAAACATGGCTAAAAAATTTAAAGCAATGGGTTGGAATGTTATTAAATGTAAAAATGGCAATTCATATAAAGCTTGTTCAAGAGCTATTGGAAAAGCCAAAAATTCTGCAAATCCAACAATAGTTATATTTAAAACTACAATAGGCAAGGGCACAGAAAAAGAAGGCACAAGTGCAATTCATGGTTATGCTTTAAAGCAAGAAGAACTTAAAGTTTTTAATGCCAATCTCGGCGTAAACGAAAACTTCTTTGTTCCAAGTGATGTTCGAGATTGGTGTATGGCAAGCACACGTCAAGGCAAGCTCAATCATGAAAAATGGAACCAAGAGTTTGCAATTTATTCAAATTCTAACCCAGAGTTATATAAACAATTTATTCAATTTTTTGATAGAAAAAAATTTGATGTTGAAAAACTTGCCAAAACCACATATAAGTGGGAAGGTTTGAGTGGAAGAGAAATTAATAAGAATATTTTGAATGAAGTTGCAAGCAAAATGCTTCAAGTTGTTGGCGGAACTGCCGACCTTGCACCTTCAACCATGGCGTTCATAGACAGTGCAAGCAATTTTATTGCAGGAAATAAACGTGGAAGAAATCTTCATTTTGGGGTTAGAGAACATGCAATGGGTGCTATTTGTAATGGAATTGCATTGTATGATGACTTTATTCCTTTCTGCTCAACTTTTCTTGCATTTTCAAACTATATGATTCCTGCAATAAGAATGAGTGCACTTATGAAACTTGATGTTATATATTTCTTTACTCATGACAGCATTATAGTTGGTGAAGATGGTCCAACACATCAACCAATTGAACAATTAGGTCAACTTCGCTCTATCTTTGGTCTTAATGTTTTCAGACCATGTGATGGACAAGAACTTGTAGCATGTTATAGTCATGCGTTAGACCGCAATGGGCCAACAGCAGTCATTCTTTCAAGACAAAATATGAAAGAAGTTGAAAATACATCATATAAAAATGCTCTACTCGGTGGATATATTTTAAAACCTGCCAAAAATCAAGCTGATATTGTCATTTATGCGTCGGGCAGTGAAGTGGCACTCGCTTTGGAAACTGCAGAAGAATTATCTAAAAAATATGATGTTTCAGTGGTTTCAATGCCATGTATTGAACTTTTTGAAAAACAATCACTATTATATAAAAATAAAGTTTTGCAATCAAATGCAAAATTAAAAGTTGCAATTGAAGCGTCAAATGATAATGTTTGGTTTAAATATATAGGCTCAGATGGTTTAAGAATAGGCGTTGAAAACTATATGTTTAGTGGAAAGGGCAGTGAAGTTTATTCAAAAGCAGGCTTCACAACTAAAGAAATTATCAAAAAAATTAATAAAGCTTTAAGTTAAATATAAAACCTACAAATTTTTGTAGGTTTTATTTTATAAAAAGTCAAATTTCGACAACTTCTGGCAACTTTCACGGTCACAATTATCTCTAAAGCGCAGTATAATTTTATAGAAGAGGTAATTATGGTAACTAAAAAAAGTCTTGTGCTAACAAGCCTAAACGATGATGGCAAAAAAGCGGTTTTAAGTTTGGAATATGAAAATCAAAACCTGTCTGGCAAAATAAGATTATACAATTTTTCAAGTGAGCCTAATGGGATTTTAAGTCTAGGGCTTATGGATGAGAAAGGCGTTACAAAGGCAGGTCTTTCAAAAGAGGGCAATATGCTTTTTTCATTTGCCACATCTATTAAAGAATTTCCACAAGATTTTTCTTGTGTTTTAGTTAATTTTGTTGGTGGAAGCCCTAGTCCATTACTTTTTGGCTCTAGTCATGGTTATGGTGACAAAGAGAAAACCTTAAGCGAAGTAGTTGGTGCTTTGAAAGGCAGTAAGAATGTAGATGAAGTTGAAAGTGTTTTAGATGATTATGGCGTTGATTATGATGACGACCTAAAACAAGAAATACAAGAAGAGATAGACAAAGCCTTTGAAAAAGAAGAATGTTTTAATGATTGTAAAAGTCAAGAAAAATGCAATGATTGCATATATAAAAAATATTTTTTTGAACATAATCAAACTCAAAATTTAAGTTTAAATAAACAAGAAGAAAAAA
>CAMUGK010000109.1 GCA_947088415.1 uncultured Bacillota bacterium
GGGAACTGCTGCAATATGGGGTTTTTGACAGGCGTAAAAAGATAGAAAATTTTAAAGTTATTGACACTTCAATTGAATATGAAATTATAATAATATCTTACAACATCATAGATGATTTGAATGTAATCAAAACTCATGATGGACTTGCTGACTATAATGACAATAATACAAGTGCTGGCTATGTTTCAGTTTATTATGGAACAAATAATGTAGATAAAAAGACGGCAGTATTAAAAGTTCAACCTAAAAACTCTGGCTATTTGTTCTTTGATCCAAGTTTGAATTCAACCGATGTAGAAAATCCAAACAATTATGTTGCTTCAGAATTCAGCAACCGTTTTGTTTATTGGCGTGCCAATAGATATATATATAAAGATGGTCGTCAAGTTGACAAAATGATTTATAATCCTAAAGCAAAAGATAACCTTTATACAATTCCGGGGGTTGGAAGATTTGACACTTCCACTTTGACTTTTGAAGGTTTTGATTATGCTTTTTCACTTCAACTTACTGCTTTTGTTCAGCAATTTGATAAACCAGCTTCCTTTACTGTAAATATCAACTCAATTGAATATCATGATGTCAAACAATTATCTTTGCAAGACAGCAGAATAAATGGAAATTTAAATTTTGCTTCAAGTCAGGCAAAGAGACAAAAAACAATAAAAATTTCGGCTACTCCAAAAGACGCAACAAACCCAAGCATAGATAAAGTTTTTGCGAGAAAACCAGTTGTTACAGTTGACGGAAAAGCTCAAGAAGTCGACGTGTTTGGCGAAAATGGAATTGTTATTGAATATGTAGGTAATGGCGATTTTATTGTCACATTAACAGTTTCTCAAGAATTTATTTCAAGTGATATTTCAAAGGTTAATGAAAATCTTTCTGGTTTAATTTATTTTGCCTCTTCAGACTGGATTGAGGGTGGAAGTGTAAAGAGTCAATATATAGATAGTTGCGTTAAGGTAAATTATAATTTTACAAACGGAACAAAAAATTCTCCTTACGCTCTTGAAACTCCTCAAGATGTGGTTGATATTAATAATAATCCGTCAGCTCATTACACAATTTCAACTAATATTGATATGAGTATGGTAAGCAATTTCAACCAAATTCAAAACTTTACAGGCTCAATTGTTGGAAAAGCAAATGCTGGCTCTTCAATTCAACCACAAATCTCAGGCATTAAAATCACTTCATCAAATGATAATAATTATGGCTTTTTCCAAACTATTGGCGAAGGGGCGGTTATTGAAGGAGTCAAGTTTAAAGGACATTTTGAGGTAACTCCTTCAGAAATAACAAAAGACACTTCAATCGGACTTTTGGCAGGAATTAACGAAGGAACTTTGATTAATGTTGGGGTTGAATTTGATGGCGACAGCAAAGTTGTTTTGCCTTCTATGCAAGGTGGGTTGCCAGCAATTAATATTGGTGGCGTAGTTGGAATAAACCGCGGAATAATAAAACAAGATTATTATTCTTTCTATAAAAATTCTATAAACAATTTCTTAACACCAAACATTTTGATGTTTAGCGGAAAAAACAATAATGGCGAAAATAATAAACTTATTATTTCAACAACCAAAAAACCAAATTCAGATTTCCACTTAAATGTTGGTGGTGTTGCTGGCGAAAATCAAAGCAATGGAAGCATTAAAAAAATCGATCAAGACCAAATCAAACACAAATTGTTTGGTTATGCCGATTATTTGGCATATTTGGACATCGAAGTTTCCGGCAATAATTTTAATAATATTGGCATGGTTGCTGGCATAAATAATGGCACTTTAATGGGATTATACTTTGACGAAATTCTTGGTCAAGAAAAAAGTTATCTCCCTATTGGTTCAACATTAGATAATGCTTTAATTTATCAAGCAGGCAGGGGGATTGTTGTTGGTGGAAGTATTGTTGACACAAGCATAATTGATACAACTAAACAATTGAATGATACAGGCTTCTTACAAAACATTGGTGGAATTGTTGGTGAACTTGGAGATAAAACAGGAAATGGTGTTACCTTTGGGGACAACTTTACAGGTCTTACATCTCGAGTTTCTCTCTTAGGCACAGAAAATGTTGGTCTTGTTGCAGGCAAAAGCTATGCTGTCACTTCAACAAACCTTAACCAACCAGCACTTGCAATTCAAGCCGTAGATAGTGGCAAAACTGGGCTTTATGCCTCAATGCTTGCAAGAGTTTACTTAAAAGCAGACCAATTTGCTTTGACTGATGATTATTTAAATACACAAAGCTTTGCTAGTCTTGCATTTGGCAAATTTGATAGCACTGGCGTTGACTATATCAATGCTGACAATGCATTTAGTTATGTAAATAGAACTAAATTGGATGGCTTTAAACCATCAGCAGATAGAAGTGAATTTTATGGCGATTTTGTTGTTTCACGTTCATTAGAAAAGATTGTGAATGATGGTGGCGAACTTGAAGATCCACTTATCTATGCCGTTTATGGCGACAAGAAAGATTACGTAAGTTTAAACTTTTCAAAGCCAACGCAAGAACAAAG